>CAKUMG010000385.1 GCA_934667465.1 uncultured Actinoplanes sp.
GAGCCGCACGCCGTCACTCCCGCAAGCAGAGCCGCGCAGGCAGCGGCGATGGCCGTGCCACGTCGGATGCGCATATGGGGCCCTCCTCCCAAGGTCGCCGCTGGGCACATTAGCGCGCTTTGAACGCTTTGCCGATGACGGTGAGGGCACAATCCAACCCGGCGGTAACGTTACCGAAGGTGAGGATCGTAAATGTTTGATCTTGTCGATGAGTCCGGCAAGTCTGGTGATCTTGTTCGCCTGATGGGGATCACATTCGGAGAGGTGTCCGCCGATCGTGTGACCGGCACCATGCCGGTCGAGGGCAACACCCAGCCGTACGGTCTGCTGCACGGCGGCGCCTCGTGCGTGCTCGCGGAGACCCTGGGCTCCATCGGTGCGATGCTGCACGGCGCGACAGTGGACCGCCCCTTCGCGGTCGGCGTCGACATCAACGCCACCCACCACCGGCCCGTACGATCCGGCATCGTCACCGGTGTCGCCACCCCGGTGCACCGCGGCCGGACGGCGGTCACCTACGAGGTCGTCATCACCGACGCCGACGGGGAACGGGTCTGCACCGCCCGGATCACCTGCTTCCTGCGCGGCGCCTGATGCATCCGGCCGACCACGTTCGTGCGCAGGAGCGGCGGTTCTTGACGGATCCGCGTACCTTTCTTGACGTGACCGACGTACCACAGCACGCATTCGACGACGCGGCTCAGGTGCTGGAATGCGCACTCAGCGGCGACAGCGATGCCGTGGTCGGCACCCTCGACGCGGTCGTGGACCGCTCGGGGGTCGTGGGCGCCTGGGACGTGGCCTGGTGCCTCGCCGCGACGATGGTCGGACAGCACGTCCGGCCCGGCGGGCCCTGGACCCTCGACTTCCCTGGCATCGATGACGCTCGCTACGACAAGCGCTGGGTGGCGCGGTTCGTCAGCGCCTACGTCAACGGTGACGTCCCGACCGGCGAGGCGCTCTTCGGGGCGGCCATCGCCGACGGCCAGCTCCCGGACTGCCTGCTCGCGCTGGCCGGCTCCACCGTGGCGACGCTGCGCCACCGCGCCGCCTAGGTCTTCTTGAGATAGAGGGCCTTGGCGTACTGCGCCGCGGCCGCCTGCTGATACATCGACGCCTGCGCCATGTACCAGCCATTGTCGGCCAGCGCCTCCTTGGCCTGGTTGGTGCCCATCCAGCGAATGTCGGCGTCGGCCTCGGAGAAGCCGCGCGCCTTGAAGGTCCGGCGCATCTGCGCCCGGCCGGCCCGGAACTTCTCCGACGTCTCCTCGGCATTGCGCATACAGGCGAAGCCCTTCTCGCTCAACGCCTCGGCCAGCGACCACGCGGACTGCTCCTCCGCGCTCGAAAATGTCGGCACGTCACTCCTCCCGCTCGGTTACCAGTACGTAACGCGGAATCGGGCAGTCGGGCCAGTGGCGTGCAAGAAGCGGCAAAACAGTCGGTACGTGCACCTCGATCACAACCGACGGCTACCGAGCCGAGATCGTGTTCCCGGTCACCCGCGCCGATCCTCCCGATGTCGGAGGCGTCGTACGCGTGAGGGGTGCACAGCATGGGAGTTCGTCAGGGAGCCCGGAACCGGACCCGGCGCTGGGGCATCTCGGCCCTGACCGCCGTGCTGGGCGCCGGACTGGTCGCCGGCATGGGCGCGTCCGAGCCCGCCGAGGCCCAGCTCCCCGACACCGCCGCCGCGCAGGACTTCACGGCCACCCGCGTCATGCCCCTGGGCGACTCGATCACCCGGGGAGTCGGCTCCCCCACCCTGTCCTCGTACCGGATCGACCTGCAGAACCGCCTGCTCAAGGGCGGCATGGAGATCGACTACGTGGGCTCCCAGCGCAACGGCACGGGCGGCGACCCCGACCACGAGGGCCACGGCGGCTGGACCATCGACATGCTCGCCGAGCAGGTCGACGGCTGGCTGGCGACCTACCGGCCCGACGTCGTGCTCCTGCACGCCGGCACCAACAACCTCAAGGCCGGCGACGGGCCGTACAACACTGTCCGCAAGCTCTCCGGCTTGATCGACCAGATCCGCACCGCCCGTCCCGAGGCCCGGATCTTCGTCGCGCAGGTCCTCACGGCCCGGCCGCGGCAGGAGGCGGCCGCCGACAGGATGTACAACAAGCTCATCCCGGCCATGATCGAGGCGAAGAACGACGAGCTGATCACGATCGTCGACCAGTCCACGGTCCACGGCATCGACCTGCACGACCTGCGCCACCCCAACGACTTCGGCTACTCGAAGATGGCCTGGAACTGGTACCGCGCCATGAGCAGGGTCTACGGCCTCTCCGGCAACACCGGCCCGAACCCGTACCGGATGACCACCGCGCGGCGCTGCCTCGCCCAGCGGGTCGTCATCGACGGGTTCGAGCGGCACCGCACCGAGTGCCGGGACTGGACGCTGCGCGGCAGGACCGTGCTGGTCGACGGGGTCCAGACCCGGGTGCGGACGTGGCAGACGCTGCGCGAGGTCCGTCGTGCGTACCGCGTGAAGGTCAACGGCGAGTGGACGGCGCGTACGCGGCTCGTGCGCTACTGGGCCGGCCCGGGCGACCTGTCCGAGCTCTGACGCTCAGTCCACTTCCTCTGACGCTCAGTCCACTTCCTCGAAGAGTTCGAGGACGCCGGACACGTCGAGAACGCGGTGGACCAGCCCTTCGGCATGCGCGATGGCGAGGGGCACACCGGCGGCCCGCCCGGCCGTCAGCCCGTCGATCAGCGCACCCACGGCCTCGCTGTCGATGAACGCGGTGTCGGCGAGGTCGATCACGATCCGCACATGGCCGTCGGAAGCCGAGTCGCCCACCGCGCGCAGCAGGACGTCACGGACGTCGTCCCGGGCGTTGATGTCGAGATCGCCGGAGAGCCGCACCCGGCTCGCTTCCCGCACGATCTGGTAGGTCGGTTCAGTCACGGACACCTTCTGACATGGGCGGTCAACCGAGATCATAGATCAGCCGGGTACGGGGAACTCCGCCCAGACGTGCTTGGTGCCCTCCTCCACGTACCAGCCCATGTCGAGCGAGAACTGCTTCGCCAGCTGCAGCCCCAGACCGCCCTGCCCGAGCTCGCGCCCCTCGGCGTACTCCGGCACCGCATCCGGCGCCTGGTCGGACACGTCGAGCACGAACAGGTCGCGGGCCCGGCCCAACCGCACGGTCGTCGGCGGCAGCGCGTGCCGCAGCGCGTTCGTCGCGAGCTCCGTTGCCACCAGCACGACCTTCTCGGGGATCTCGTCGAGCGGGGCGCCCTCGGCCAGCACCTCGCCGGTGATCGCCTCGTGCAGGGACGCCCGCAGCAGCTTGAGTTGCCCCACACTGTCGAGCACCCAATGGCGCAACTCGGTCATGGCGGGCGGCATCTGAGCGCTCAGGGACGACATGCCCCCTCTCATGCCCGTCCGCGCGCTCGATCATGCCCGCCCCATCACCCGCGACCGCCCCCACCGCGCGGCTGGGCGTCGGCGGCAGGACGGTCGGTGCTTCGGCGGCGGGACCGTCGGCGCTGTGGCGACACGGCGCCGGCGGTCAGGCGGGGACGGTGATGCGGCCTTCGACGGCGGCGAGGGCGATGTCGGTGCGGTGGTGCGAGCCGTCGAGGGTGATTCCGTCGACCAGGGCGTACGCCGCCTCGCGGGCCGCGGCGAGGTCCGGGCCCGTGGCGGTGGCGCTCAGGACGCGGCCGCCCGCCGAGACGAGGGTGCCGTCGGCGGTGCGGGCCGTGCCGGCGTGGATGACGCCGGGGCGCTCGCCGCCCTCGATCGGGTCGCCGGTGCGCGGGGCGCCCGGGTAGTTGTGGCCGGCCAGGACCACCGTGACCGCGGCACCGTCGTGCCAGCGCAGCGGCGGGAAGTCGGCCAGGGTCCCGGTGGCGGCGGCGTGCAGGAGGCCGCCCAGGGGCGAGGCGAGCAGAGCCAGGACGACCTGGGTCTCGGGGTCGCCGAAGCGGGCGTTGAACTCGATGACCCGCGGGCCGGTGGAGGTCAGGGCCAGGCCGACGTAGAGCAGGCCGGAGAACGGGGTGCCGCGCCGGCGCATCTCGGCGAGGGTCGGCTCGACGGTCTCGGCCAGCACGCGGTCGACCAGGTCGGCTGGGGCCCAGGGCAGCGGGGCGTAGGCGCCCATGCCACCGGTGTTGGGGCCCTGGTCGCCGTCGGCCACCCGCTTGAAATCCTGGGCGGGCATCAGCGGCACCGCGGCGGTCCCATCGGTGACCACGAAGAGGGAGACCTCGGGCCCGTCGAGGAACTCCTCGATGACCACGCGGCCGCACTCGTCGGCGTGCTGGGTGGCCAGCGCCAGCGAGTCCGTGACCACGACGCCCTTGCCCGCGGCGAGGCCGTCGTTCTTCACGACGTAGGGCGGGGCGAACTCGGTCAGCGCGGCGGCGACCTCCTCGCCGGTGGTGCAGGCGTAGGCCCGGGCGGTCGGCACGCCGGCCGCCGACATGACGTCCTTGGCGAACGCCTTCGAGCCCTCCAGCTGCGCCGCCGCGGCGCTCGGCCCGAAACAGGCGACACCCTTCGCCCGTACGGCGTCGGCGACGCCCGCGACCAGCGGCGCCTCCGGTCCGATCACCACGAGGTCGGCGGCGACCTCCACGGCCAGCGCGGCGACGGCCGCGGGGTCCGTGGCGTCGACATCACGCACGGTCGCGACCGCGGCGATGCCGGGGTTGCCCGGAGCCGCGATGAGCTCCTCGACGGAGGGGTCTGCGGCCAGGCCGACTGCGAGGGCGTGCTCACGCCCGCCGGATCCGATCAGAAGTACGCGCACGCGGCAGATCCTACGGGCCGCCGGACGATCTCCTCCCGGGTCGTCCACAGGGCGGCGTCGACTCTCCTCATTGCACGTCTCGATGCACTTTGCGCGATCATGCAATGACTGCCTGTGGATAACCGCGCCGACCTGTGGATAACCGGTCCGGCCTGTGGACAACCCCCCGGCAATGAGCTGCGGAGTCGCGTAAACTTCGGCAGTACCCGGACCACTCCGTGTACGCCGTGTGTTTCAACGGAAGGCGTCAGTAAAAGTGCCGGTGATCGTGTTGGTCGGCGCCCAGTGGGGCGACGAGGGCAAGGGCAAGGCCACGGACCTGCTGGGCGACCGGCTGGACTACGTGGTGAAGTTCAACGGTGGCAACAACGCGGGCCACACCGTGGTGATCAAGGGCGAGAAGTACGCCCTGCACCTGCTTCCCAGCGGCATCCTCACCCCCGGCGTCACCCCGGTGATCGGCAACGGCGTCGTGGTCGACCTCGCCGTGCTCTTCGAGGAGCTCGACGCGCTCGAGGCCCGCGGCATCGACACGTCCAAGCTGCGGGTCAGCGCCAACGCCCACGTCATTGCGTCCTACAACAGGTCGCTCGACAAGGTGAACGAGCGCTTCCTCGGCGCCCGGCGGATCGGCACCACCGGCCGCGGCATCGGCCCGACCTACGCCGACAAGATGAACCGGCTGGGCGTCCGCGTCCAGGACCTCTTCGACGAGTCGATCCTGCGGCAGAAGGTCGAGGCGGCCCTCTCCTTCAAGAACCAGGTCCTCTCGAAGATCTACAACCGCAGCGCCATCAAGCCCGAGGACGTCATCAAAGAGCTCCTCTCGTACGCGGAGCGGCTGCGCCCGATGGTCGCCGACACCGCGCTCGAGCTGTCCCAGGCGCTCGACGCGGGCAAGGTCGTGCTCTGCGAGGCCGGCCAGGCGACGCTGCTCGACGTCGACCACGGCACCTACCCGTTCGTGACCAGCTCCAACGCGACCGCCGGCGGCGCGTGCACCGGCTCCGGCATCCCGCCGACCCGGGTCGACCGGGTCGTGGCCGTGCTCAAGGCGTTCACCAGCCGGGTCGGCGAGGGCCCCTTCCCGACCGAGCTGCACGACGAGATCGGCAACTACCTGCGTGATGTCGGTCACGAATACGGCACCACCACCGGCCGCCCGCGCCGCATCGGCTGGCTCGACCTGGTGATGGGCCGCTACGCCCAGCGGATCAACGGCGTCACCGACTTCGTGCTGACCAAACTGGACAACTACGACGGCCTGGACGAGATCAAGGTCTGCGTCGCCTACGAGGTCAACGGCGGGCGCCACGACGAGATGCCGGTCAGCCAGTCCGACTTCCACCACGCGGTGCCGGTCTACGAGACGCTGCCCGGCTGG
>CAKUMG010000386.1 GCA_934667465.1 uncultured Actinoplanes sp.
ACCGCGCCCGCGACTCCGGCGGCACCCCCACGCTCGCACCACCCACCCCCGCCCCGGCCTCGGCCTCCGACCGCGCCTCCGGCGGCACCTGCTCGACCACACCACCCGCCCCCGGCCCGCTCCGGGACACATCGCCGGACCCGAGCCGCGCCGACGACCCCTCGGACGCACTGCCGGACCCGGCAGGTGCCGGCGGAGCACCGCCCGTGCCCAGGCGGTACACGTCGATCGCCGCCGTGGTGTGCGCCGCGATCGCCAGCGTCCGCCCACACCGCAACGCCGCCCAGGCCCGCGCCACCGGATCCCCGATGCGGGCCACCGCGTCCCGCGCAAGATCTCGCATCCCGTCGTGCCGACCGGCCGCGAGAGCCAGCGCCAGATCGAGCCGGACCCCGGCATCGGCCTCCGGATCACCCGGCGGTTCCGCCAGCGCGCGGCGCGAGTAGCGGACCGCGATCTCCGGCGCACCCCGGCCGGCGGCCCGGGCGGCAGCGGTCCGCAGCCGGGCCACCACCTCGGCACGCCCGGCCGGTTCCGTCCGCAGCAAATGCACCGCGACCCGCTCCGGGTCCTCGCCACGCGCGGCCAGCAGGTCCGCGGCCCGCCCGTGCCACACGCCCCGTTCGGCCGCCCCGAGCCCTTCCTCGAGCGCGGCCGCGATCATCGGGTTCGCCGGCGCCCACCCGTCCGCGGCGAGCAGCCCCGCACCACGCAGGACGTCCGCGCACACAGCGGCCCGCTCCGAAGCCAGCTCCGCCAGCCGCGCCGCATCGTCAAGCCGCGCCGCGGGCCCCAGCACCGCCAGCCCCGTCGCCAGCCCGGCGCACCCCTCCGGCATCCGCCGCAGCCGCTGCCCCAGCCACCGCGCCACCTCCACCGCACCCACCGATCCCAGCCCCGCCCCCGAGCCCAGCCCCCCCCCCGGACACCTGTACGCCTCATCCGGACACCCGTCCGCAGCCCCGGAAGCCGCACCCGTACACCCGTCCGCAGCGCCGGAAGGCACACCCGAGCGCCCGTCCACGCTGGTCACCTGCGCGAGCAGGGCCCCCAGCAGGTAAGGATTCCCGCCCGCAGCCTCGTGACAAGCCGCCGCGAACTCCGCCGACGCCCCCGGGCACCGCTCCCCCACCAGCGCCGCCGACGCGCCCCGCGAAAGCGGCCCCAGCGTCAGCACGGTCCCGCCCGCGCCCGCGAGCAGCTCGCCGAGCAGGTCCGGGTCGGCCGCCGGTTCACCGGTACGCACGGTCAGCACCAGGGCCAGCGCCAGCTCGCCGACCCGGCGCGCCAGCCCGGCCAGCCAGCGCAGCGACGGCGGATCGGCCCAGTGCACGTCGTCGACGCAGAGCACCACCGGCGTACGCGCCGCCAGCGCCGCGGTCAGCCAGTGCAGGCCGTGCAGCGCGGCGTACACGGCATCGGCGTTGCTCGCGGGCGACGGCACCCCCGACGTCAGCGCCCGCCGGGCCGGCGCGGCGGGACCCCGGCACAGCCGCGCCCATCCCGCCGCGGCCTGCACCGGCGCGAACGCCTGCCGCGCCGCCCCGAACGCGAAGTCCCGGTCGAGGGGGTTCCCGCGGGCCCGCAGCACGGTCATGCCCAGCTCCCGGGCCCGCGCCAGCGCGGCGTCCGCCACGGCCGTCTTCCCGATCCCGGCGGCACCCTCGATCACCACCAGCCGCCCGGCGCCCTGCACCGCGTCGCCGAGCGCGCCCGTCAGAACGGCGAGCGCGTCCTCCCGCCCGTACGGCTGCATGTCGTCCATCCCCGACCTGCCAGTCGATCAACGCCGACCGAAAAGTCCGGAAGGGCCGTCCAGGAAGCGGCGGACCCGTCCGGAAGCACCCACCCCCGCGAAAACTCGGTAGCCCCTCCACGATGCCCCCGCCCCGCCACCCGGCGCGACGCTGACGGCACATGCCCGACAGACGAGGAGTCACGATGACCACCACCCGATCCGCCGAGTACGTGATGGGCCGCACGCCGGAGGAGTACGAGCGGCTGCGCCGCCAGGCCGCCGTCTGGGCCCCGGCCACCACCCGCCTGCTCGACGCCGCCGCCCCGCGCCCGGGCGCCCGCTGCCTCGACGTGGGCTGCGGCACCGGCGCCGTCATGGAGCTGCTGGCCGCGCGCGTCGGCCCGTCCGGGCAGGTCACCGGCCTGGACCTGGACACGGAGCTGGGCCGGGACGCGGCCGCCCGCAGCGGTGGCCGGTTCGTCCGGGCCGATGTGGAGAGCGACGACGACGCGGTTCCCGCGGGCGGGTTCGATCTCGTGCACGGCCGGATGATCCTGCTGCACGTCAAGGACCCGGCGGCGGTGCTGCGCCGGATGTGGCGGTGGGTGGCGCCCGGCGGCACGCTCATGGTGCAGGAGCTCGACATGCGGTACGTGGACTCGGACCCGCGGCTGGGCGTGCTGGACGAGTGGCGCCGGGTGTTCCTCGGCACGTACGCGGCCGTGGGCGGCGACGTCCGCCTCGGCACCCGGCTGCCGGCCCTGCTCGCGGAGGCGGGCATCGGCGCCCCGGACACGACCGACGTGGCCGGCCGGCTGGGCACGATGGCGGACTCGGCGGGCATGCTCGCGGCCACCTACCGCAGCATCGCCCCGGCCGCGATCGCCCACGGCCTGCTCACTCCGGACCGCCGCGACGCCTGGCTGTCCGAGATCGACGCCGCCACCCGCACCCACCCGTCGGTCACCGCGGTCTGGCCCCTGCTGATCGGCGCGCTCAAACGGAATCGCTGACGGCCGATCTAGACTGCGCCGGTGGAGCCCGACGACGCCGTGACGGTGCAGATCTACGTACGGCTGGAAGTCACCGTCCATGATCCGGCTGCGGTGACCGGCCTGGCGGTGCGGCAGCTGCGCGAGGCGGACATCGACTGGGCGGCCGAGGCGGACGACCTCGAGACGGCGGCCGCCGAGCTGGGCGCCGACCTGATCACCTCCCTCGCCGCGGTCGCCGACCCGGACGGCCTGCTGGCCGGCGTGCCCGGCGTCGAGTTCGGGTCGGCCCGCGTCTGGGCGGAGGCCGGCGCGCCACATCCGCGCTTCGAGCCGGGCTGCTGAGACGACTACGCTGCGGAGGTGGCCGACGAGGACGTGGTCCGGGAGTTGCTCGCCGCGTTCCCCGCGGGCTGCACCTGGCTGCTGCCGGTCACCGGCGACGACGGCGCCGTGACCGATTTCCGGATCGCCGCCACCAGTGATCAGGTGCGCGACATCTACGGGCGCGGCACGCAGCGGCTCGGCGGCCGGCTCCGCGACCTCTATCCGTCCATGATCGGCGGACCGCTGTGGCGGGCTTATCTGGAGGTGATGGGCGGCGGCGCCCCCGCGGTCATCGACGAGTTCCGCTACGAGGAGTCCCGGCCCGGGGTGACCGCCGAGTCGCGCTTCGAGATCCGGGTGGAGCGCGTGCTGGGCGGGCTGCTGGTCTGGTGGAACCGGGTCGACGAGCACCGGCTCCGGCTGGAGCGCACCGAGCTGCTGGGCAGCCTCGGCTGGGTCGAGCACGACCTGGCCACCGGCCGGTCGGACTGGTCGCCGGGGATGTACCGGGTGTTCGAGCGGGACCCCGCCGACGGCCCCCTGGCGCGCGCCGACCAGAGCGCCGCCGTGCTGCCCGAGGACCGTGGGATCGCCGAGACGGCCTGGCAGACCCTGGACGTCGGGGCGGCCTCCGACGTGACGGTCCGGTTCCGGGTCGGCGGCGGCGTCGTCAAGCACCTGCGGATCCTGTCGGACCTGGCCCGGGACGCGGAGGGCCGGCCGGTGAAGATCTATGCGGTGGTGCAGGACGTGACCGCCCGGGTGGCCGCCCGCACCGAGCTCGAGCGGCTCAGCGACCAGGTGCGGGTGCGGGAGCTGAGCGCGCTGGCCGAGCACCGGCTGGCCCGCCAGCTGCAGCACATGATCCAGCCGGTGCCGGCCGGCCCGTTCGCGCTGGAGAGCCTGGAGGCCATGGTCTCCTATCTGCCGGCGGAGAGCACGCTGCAGGTGGGCGGCGACTGGTACCACGCGGACCGCCTGCCGGACGGCCGCGTGGTCCTGGCGGTGGGCGACGTGGCCGGGCACGGCCTGGAGGCAGCCCGCGGCATGGCGCACCTGCGGTTCGCGCTGGTCGCGTGGCTGTCGGAGGGGATCCGGGACCCGGGGGTGCTGCTGCGGCACCTGAACCGGCTCTGCGCGCAGCTCGGCATCACCGGCACGGCGGTGATCGGCGTCTACGACCCGGCGACCTGCCTGCTGCCCTGGTCCCGGGCCGGGCACATGGCGCCGCTGCTGGGCCGGGACGGGCGCAGCAGCGACCTCGACCTGCCGCCCGGGTTGCTGCTCGGCGCGGACGCGGAGGCGGAGTTCCCGGTCGCCGGCGCCCGGCTGCGCCCCGGCGACCTGGTCCTGTTCTACACCGACGGGCTGGTCGAGCGGCGGGGTGAGGGCGCCCGGCGGGCCACCGGGGTGCGGCATCACCTGGGCGCGGTCAGCGCCGACCCGGGGCCGGACCCGCTGCCGCGGATCCACCGGCTGCTGCACGCTCCCAACCCGGACGACGACACGTGCACCCTGGCCGTACGCGTCAGGGGTTGATCACAGCTTCAGGCACAGCCGGACCAGCGGGCCGCCCGGCACCGCCATCGTGGACACGGAGTCGCAGATCCGCTCGACCAGCGCCAGCCCGCGCCCGCGGACCGACTCCGGGGACGGCATCGCCCGGCCGAACGCCCGCGGTCCGCCGCCGTCGACCACGTCGCAGATCAGCCGGCCGTCGTCGACCCAGATCCGGACGTGCCCGCCGCCGCTGGTGTATTGCAGGGTGTTGGTGGTCAGCTCGCTGACCGCGACGGTGAGCAGCTCGGTGCGCGCCGCCGCCAGGCCGAGCGACCCGGCGCGCTCCGCGACGAAGGATCGGACTGCGCGCAGGTCGGCGGGCACCGCATAGGACATTCTCGCGGAGCCGTCAGGACGGTCAGACATGGCGGTTCTCCTCGGCGGGGTCGCGCAGCAGCGCGTCGAGCCCGGTCAGCTCCAGCACCGCGGCGACCGCGCCCCGGGCGCCGGTCACGTGCAGCCGGCCGCCGCGCTCCTGCGCCGCGTGATGCGCGACGACCAGGGCGTGCACGCCCGTGGAGTCGAGGAAGCCGACCCGCGACACCTCGACGGTCACGGGTTCCCCGGTGCGCACCGCCCGCGCCAGGTGCCGGGCCGCCTCGTCCTCCCACGCGCGGCGGTTGCCCACGCCGGTGACCGGCCGGCCGCACTACTCCAGGCCGGCCACCCACAGTTCCATGCAGCGTAGGCGGGCCGGGGAGAAGTCGTAGGGCATTTTGCCGGCGGCTTCGACCGCGCTCATGGAGCCGGGTCTTCGCCGGCAGGAGCCGGTCTCGTCCTCGGCGGGAGCGGGGTGCAGGACGTCCCACGCGTCGAAGAGGGCATCGTCCTCCTTGTCCAGGCCGGTCTCCTCGATGACGGCCAGCAGGGTGTTCTCGAAGGTGTGCCGCTCGGCGGCCACCTGAGCCACCCGTGGATCGTCGACGGCGACGCTGTCGTCGAGTGCCTCCTCGGCGGCGTCGACACGGTCCGACTCCGCCCGCAGCGCGGGATGCGTGGCCAGGGCGATGAAGCGGGTGGCCTGGACGGCCGCGCCGAGCGGGCCGAAGATCCGCTCGGTGACCAGCAGATGGTCGAGGTCCGTTTGACGCAGGGAGCCTTCGGGCAGGCGCTTGAGGCGTTCGGTGACGAAGTCGGAGAGCAGGCCCATCCGGCTGCCTTCGGTACGCATGCGCTGCACGGCGGTCCGTTGCCGCCGCAACTCCGCCTCCTGCGCGGTGAGGGTTTCCTCCAGCCGTTCCAGGATGCCCGCGATACCGTCTTCGCTGTCCGTGCCGGTGGACGCCGGGCCGGTGGTGAAGGCGTCCCGGATGTCGTCCAGGGTGATCCCGGCGTCGGCCATCTTGCGGATCCACAGCAGGCGGATCATGTCGTCGTAGCCGTAGCGGCGGCGGCCGTCCCCGCCGCGCTCGGGCTCCGGCAGCAGACCGATCTGGTGGTAGTGGCGGATGGCGCGTGGGGTGGTCCCGGCGAACGCGGCGGCATCACCGATCTTGACCTGCCGGGGAGGCATGAAGGAGGAGAACGACACAGGCGGAGCCT
>CAKUMG010000387.1 GCA_934667465.1 uncultured Actinoplanes sp.
TGCCGGAGGCCTCCTTGCCGGCCAGCGAGATCTGCTCGGACAGGTCGGCGGCCGGGATGATCAGCTCGGCGCGCGTGACGTTGTAGTCGGGGAGGAAGGCCAGCCGCACGTACGCGGCCAGGCGCGCGTCGCCGTTGACGAGGTCGCCGACGGCGTTCGCGAGGTGCATGATGCGCTTGGCCGCGTGATAGCTCGGCGCCGCCTTGCCGCCGAACACGACCGACCGGGGCACGAGCGTGTCCGTGTCGCCGCGCCGGATCCGGTTGGCCAGCGTGATGACGTGCAGCACGCGCAGCAACTGCCGCTTGTACTCGTGGAAGCGCTTTATCATCACGTCCGCGAGCGCCTCGGGGTCCAGCGCGACGCCGGTCGCCGCGCGGGCGTAGCGGGCCAGGTCGCGGCGGTTGGCGCGCTTGATCTCGCGCCAGCGGTCCTGGAACACCGGGTCGTCGGCCGCCTTCTCCAGCTCGGTCAGCCGGTCGAGGTCGCGCAGCCAGCCGCGGTCGCCGAGCCGGTCGGTGATCAGGCCGGTCAGCCGCGGGTTGGCCAGCAGCATGAACCGGCGCGGCGAGACGCCGTTGGTCACGTTGCGGAACCGGTCGGGCCAGAGCTCGGCGAAGGCGCGCAGGGTCGTCTCGCGGAGCAGCCGGGAGTGCAGTTCGGCGACGCCGTTGACCGCGGAGCTGCCGACGACGGCGAGGTGCGCCATGCGTACCCGTCGATCGGGGTCTTCCTGAATGATCGACAGCTCGCGCAGCCGGCCGGTGTCGCCCGGCCAGCGCCGCGCCACCTCCTCGAGGAAGTGGTGGTTGATCAGATAGATGATCTCCAGGTGCCGGGGCAGGAGGCGGCCGATCAGGTCGACCGGCCACGTCTCCAGCGCCTCGGGCAGCAGGGTGTGGCAGGTGTACGCGAACACCGCGCGCGTGATCTCCCACGCCCGGTCCCAGCCGAGGCCCTCCTCGTCGACCAGCACGCGCATCAGCTCGGGGATCGCGAGCACCGGGTGGGTGTCGTTGAGCTGCACGGCGACCTTGCCGGCGAAGTCGTCCCAGCCGGCGTTGCGCAGGCGGTAGCGGCGCACGATGTCGCGCAGCGAGCAGGTGACCAGGAAGTGCTGCTGCTTGAGGCGCAGCTCGCGGCCGAGCTCGGTGCTGTCGTCCGGGTAGAGCACCTTGCTGATGTTCTCGGAGTGCACGATCGCGTCGACGGCCTCGCCGTAGCGGCCGGCGCCGAAGCGGGACAGGTCGAACGACGCGCGGCTGGCCCGGGCCCGCCACAGCCGGATGATGTTCACGGTCGTCGTGCCGTACCCGGGGACGAGCATGTGGCTGGGCTCGCCGAGCACGGTCTCACCGGGGATCCAGCGGCCGTTCTCGACGTGGCCGTAGAAGCCGACGGGCTGCTGGTCGTCGGGGTTCGGGAACTCCCACGGGTTGCCGTAGAACGTCCAGTCGTCCGGGCGTTCGACCTGCT
Organism: uncultured Actinoplanes sp.; assembly: GCA_934667465.1. Lineage (GTDB taxonomy): Bacteria > Actinomycetota > Actinomycetes > Mycobacteriales > Micromonosporaceae > Actinoplanes. Next base: position 1,477 of record CAKUMG010000387.1, read on the forward strand.
CGCCGCGCGAGAACTCCTGCCGGAAGATCCCGAAGTCGTAGCGGATGCCGTAGCCGACCGCGGGGATGTCCGAGGTCGCGAGCGCGTCCAGCAGGCACGCGGCGAGCCGGCCCAGGCCGCCGTTGCCCAGGCCCGGCTCGACGTCGAACGCCTCGATCGCGGCGGGGTCGAAGCCGAGCCGCTCCAGGGTCCGGTGCGCCGCGTCGTGCGTACCGGAGTAGCCGAGGTTCTGCTGCAGCTGCTTGCCCAGCATGTACTCGGCGGACAGGTAGTACACGAAGCGCGGGTTGTGCTCGTAGTGCGTGGCGGCCGTGCGGGTGTAGCGCTCCACCAGGCGGTCCCGCACGGTCAGCGCGAGCGCCTGGTAGACGTCCTGCACGCTGGCGGACTCGCGGGTGGTGCCCCGCTGGTGCGCCAGGTTGCGCAGCAGGTCCCGTTCGAACTGGGCAGGATCGGCGCCGGTCTCGCTCCACTCGGTCACGTGGCCAGTATCGTCCCGCCCGGGCGGGAAAGCGCTTCCGGGCGGTGCACGAGTCGTGACGGGCGGGGTGCGGAGATCAGTCGTCGTCGGACGGGTCGTCGGACGGGCCGCTGGTCGGGGCGTCGCTCGGGCCGCTGGTCGGGTCGTCACTCGGGTCGTCGGACGGGGTGGGCGTGACCGAGGGCGACGGCGACGGGGTGGGCTTGGGCGAGGGGGTGGGCTTGGGAGACGGCGACGGGGCCGGCTTGACCCTGCCGGAGGCGATGACGAGCGCGGCGGTCCACGTGCCGTCGACGGCCCGCCCGCCGAGCTCGATCCGGAACCCGGCGGCGAGCGCGGAGAGCGCTGCCTTGCGGCCGTTGTCCCGGATCTTCGTGCCGGCCGGCACGGCGACGGTGATGGTCTGCCGCCGTACGTTCTTGGTGCCGCCCTTCGCGTACACGGTGACCGTTCCGGCGGCGGCGTCGACGGCGGTGACCGTTCCGGACGCGGCGAAAACGAGGACCTTGGCCGGCTTGGGCTTGTGCTTGGCCGCGTGCACCGCCGCTGCGGACGCGGGCGACGCCTGGGCGGCCGTGACCGGGGTGGCGAAGAGGACGACTGCGCCTGCCAGGACTGCGGCGGCTACGGAACGGCGTACGCGCATAGGGGTTTCACTCCTTGCTCGGGGATCTCCCAGCGTCGGTGTCCCCGGGTGCGGACCGGGTGCCGACCGGAACCAGGCCGGTTGCGTTCCCGGAAAGCGCTTCCCCGGCGAGCTCATCCCCGGGAAGCGCTTCCGGCGCCGGGATCAACGGCAGCGTCACGGTGAACGTGCTCCCGGCATCGACCCGCGACGTCACCCCGACCGTCCCCCCGTGCTCGGTGACGATCGTGCGCACGATCGCGAGCCCCAGCCCGGGCCCCTGCACGGCCCGGTCCATGGCATTGGCCGCCCGGTGGAACGGCGTGAACAGATCCCCGAGATCCCCCGCCGGGATCCCGATCCCGGTGTCGGTCACCGCCAGGATCGCGCTTCCCCCGTCCGGCCCGACGCGGTACGTGACGGTCCCGCCCGCGCCGGTGAACTTGAGCGCGTTGTCGAGCAGGTTCCGCAGCGCCCGCGCGAGCCGCCGCTCGTCCCCGGTCACCCAGGCCGCCGTGGCCTCGCCCGCGAACACGATCCCGCGCCCCTGCGCGAGCGACGCGTACTCTCCGTGCAATGCGGTGACGACGGCGGCGAGATCGACAGCGGTCGCCGGCTCGCCGATCGTGGCCGACGCCTTGTCGAGCAGCAGCAGGTCGGCGACGGTGGCCTGGAGCCGGTGGGCGTTGCGCAGGATGGCGCCGAGCCCGCGCTCCTGCAGCGGGGTGAGGTCGCCGCCGTCACCGTCCGCGAGCATCTCCGTGTAACCCAGGATGCTGGTCAGCGGCGTCCGCAACTCGTGGGTGACGGTGGCGACGAACGTGTCCTTGCGCTCGTCGAGCACGCGCAGCTCGCGGATCAGGCGGCGCTGGCGGTCGTGCAGGCGCTGCTGGTGCATGGCGTGGTCGACCTCGCGGGCCAGGGTGACGAGCAGCCGGCGTTCCTCGTCGCTCCACTCGGGGCGGGCGCGGCGGACCACGTAGAGCAGGCCGTCTCCGTCGAGCGGCACGGCGAGCGCCCCGGCCTGGTGCGGCACGTCGCGGGCCTCGCCCGGCTCCCCGGCGACGATGTCCTGGACGGTCCGGGCGGACAGCGAGGGCGCGCGCTCGGGCCAGGTGACGTCGATGCCGCGGGTGTCGTCGAGCGCGATCCGCCCGTGCACCGCGTCGGCACCGAGCGTCTCGCCGATCAGGGCGGCGACCCGGCGGGCGGCGGCGCCGGGGTCGAGGTGCTCGCGCAGTTCGACGGCGACGGCCTGGCGCAGGTCGGTGCGCAGGATGCGGGCGGCGTCGGCGGCGTGCAGGCGCTCGGTCTCGGCGGCGAGGAGATTGAGGGTCTCGATCACCGTACGCATCTCGCGTGGCCCGCACGGCGTCGCGCGCGCCGAGAGTTCTCCCCCGGCGAGGCGGCTCAGGGTCCGGCGCATGTGCTCGAGCGGGGCGAGCACCTGGCGGCGGCCCCACAATCCCAGCGCCAGCGCCCCGGCGAGCGCGGCGGCGGCCAGGGCGGCGAAGGCGAGCTGGACCAGGCGCGACTCCCGGCGGTCCGCGGCGGCGACGGCCCGCTGCTCGGTGCGTACGGCGGTGTCCACGGCGGCGTTGACGGTGCGCAGCTCGTCGAAGAGTTGCTTCCCGCGCTCGGCCAGCGGCAGGCCGGGGTCGGCGGCCGGGGCGGTGCCGACCGCGGTGACGATCGGGGTCGCATAGCCGGCGAGCCAGTTCGAGGCCGCCGACCGCTCCGCGGTCACCAGGTTCAGGATGGCCGGGTCGGTGGTCCTCGCCGCCACGACGTCGAGCGCGCGGAACGCGGCGGCCCGGCCCTCGGCGTACGGCTGCAGGAAGTCCCGTCTCCCGGTGATCTGGTAGCCGCGCAGGCCGGTCTCGGCGTCGGTCATGTGCTGGAGCACGGCCTCGTTGGCGTCGCGCGCGGCCTCGAGGCGCGCGGTGTGGGCGGCGTGCCGGGTCTGCAGCCGGTCCGAGACGACGAGCTGGGCCGTGACGAAGCCGGCCAGCAGCAGGACCACCAGGGCGAAGCCGGCCAGGATCCGGCGCTGCAGCGTCAGCACGGTCAGGCCTCCGGCAGGGTGACGACGACGGTGGTGCCGCCGCCGGGCGCGGCCTCGACGTGGATCCGGCCGCCGTGCCGGTCGACGATGCGCCGGCAGGTGGACAGGCCCACGCCGAACCCGGGTGCGGCGCCGTCGACCTGCGAGAACATCTCGAACACCCGGTCGCGCTGCGCGGCGGGGATGCCGATGCCGTTGTCGGTGACGGTGATCCGCCAGTCGTCGCCGGCCGGCTCCGCGGCGACGGTGATCCGGCTGGGCCGGTCCGGGCGGCGGTACTTGACCGCGTTGCCGATCAGGTTCTGGAACAGCTGGCGCAGCAGCGTCGGGTCGGCCGACAGCCGCGGCAGCCCGGGCGCGATGGTGACCTCCGCGCCGCCCGCGCCGATCACCTCCTCGAGGTCGAGCAGCGCCTGCCCGGCCACATCGGCGAGGTCGGCACGGTCCCGGCGGCAGACCTCCCCACCGGCCCGCGCATAGGTGAGCAGCGACTCGATCAGCTCCTGGGCCCGGGTGACGGCCCGCGTCGTCGCGTCGATCCACTGGTGGGCCCGATCGTCGAGGCCCGCGCCGTACTCGTCGGCGAGCAGCTCCAGGTAGCCGCCGACCACCGCCATCGGCGCGGCCAGGTCGTGGCTGACCACCCCGGCGAACTGTTCCAGCTCGGCGTTCGAGCGCCGCAGCTCGGCGATGGTGGCGGCGAGTTCGGCGTGGGCGCGTTCCAGGGCCGCGCGCTGGCTGCGGGACTCGCCGAGCAGCCGGGCGTTGTCGCGGGCCTGGCGGCGCCGCTCGAACAGGGCCAGGACCACCGCGGCCAGGTCCTCGAGCCGCCCGATCTGCTCGCCGGTCAGCTCGCGCGGCTCGCTGTCGAAGACGCACAGGGTGCCGAGGGCGTGCCCCTGCGGGGTGACCAGGGGCGCCGACGCATAGAACCGGACGTCGGCGAGCAGGCCGGTCACCCAGGGATTGTTCGCGTACGTGGGATCGTCGCGCGCGTCGGGGACGTAGGTGAACCGGCCGGACTCGAACCGGACCGCGCACATCGAGTCGGAGCGCGCCGAGTCGCCGCCGGCGAACCCGGTCGTCGTGAGCTGGCACTGGCGGTGCTCGTCGATCAGGTTGAGCGTGGCCGTGGGCACCCCGGCGACGGCCGCGGCGACCCGGACGACGGCCTCCAGCTCGTCGTCGGCGGGCGAGTCGAGCAGCCGGTACTCGTGCAGCGCCGCCAGGCGCTCACGTTCCCGGTGCGACTCCCTCACCTCAAGGTCTTCGGCAGATCCGGCCCCGGCCTGAACCGGTCGGACCCTTGCCTGAGAGCAACCTGAAGGTCGTTACCAACTCGTTACCATATCGCGGCGACACACGTGTGGTGACGGTCACACCGTGGGCCCCGTCCGATTTGGCCGAGATCGCCATCCTTCGATGTGACACACAGTGACGTGATCTCGAGGTGCCCTCGTTACCGGCCGGTAGCCGCCCCTCTTG
>CAKUMG010000388.1 GCA_934667465.1 uncultured Actinoplanes sp.
CGCGGACCCAGCGCTGGAGCCGCCGCGCGCGGACCCAGCGCTCGAGCCGCCGCGCGCGGACCCAGCGCCGGTCAGACGCTGGCGACGGGGCGGACGGCGATGCGGTCGTAGTTGGCGACACCCATCGCAACCCGTCCGGGCGCCACCCGGCGCGGGCGGGCCGCGCGGTGGGGCCGGACCGGGGCGCCGGCGGCACGCTCGTCGCGGCTGTCGTCGCGGTCGCGCTCGCGCTCGGCGGTCTCGGTGGGGAATCGTCCGGTAGCCATCGTCGCCTCTCCCTGAAGATCATGCGGTCGAGGCATGGGTTACCCGGCGCGGCCGTCGGCAATCGTGCGAGCGTCACGGGTCACGCGCTGTCGGACGCCGGCTCCTCCATCCACCACTCGGTGAACTGGCGGGCCTGGCCGTTGGTGTCGAGCCGGATCAGCCAGATGTTGCGGTAGATCTTGACCGGGTCTTTGTAGACGGTGCGCGCCTCGACGACGGACAGCTCCGGGGTGACGATCAGCGGATGCCAGTCGAACGTGCAGCTGCCCGGCTCGTCGCGACGGCCGAGCCACTCGGTCACGATGCGGTCGCGGCCCACCCAGGGCTTGGCCCACGGCTCGGTGAAATAGGCGGCGTCCTCGCTGAACAGCCCGCCGACGTCCGCGGGATCGTTGGACTCCCACGCCCGCCGGTAGGCGCCGACCCATCCGGTCACCGCGTCGAGATTCGTCATCTGTCACTCTCCTCCTGCGGGCGGACGACCGCGGGCCGCGGCGCGGCTGGGCCGCACGCCGTCGGCGGCGACGCCCGGTTCGGCGAGCGGGCCGCTCGCGTTCGGGCGCACGGTGCCGCGGTCGTCGTCGGAGCGGCTCACTCGTAAGCCGCCTTCTCGAAGTTCATGGCGGCTCACTCGTAGGCCGCCTTTTCGAAGTCCGTGGCGGCTCACTCGTAGGCCGCCTTCTCGAAGTCCTTGAGGGTGCCGTCCCACAGCACGTCGCTCACCTGCGTGAACAGGATCGCGGTCAGGTCGTGCCGCGGATCGTTGAACCAGGTCGTGCCGGAGCCGCCGGACCAGCCATATTGCCCGGCCGCACCGCTCGCGTTGGGAGTGAGCAGGACTCCGACCCCGAAACCCCAGCCGGAGCCCTCGAGCAGGACACCCGCGGTGCCGACCTGCTCGGGGGTGAGCCGGTTGGTCGTCATCAACTCGACCGATTTCTCCGACAGGATGCGGGTGCCGCCGTGCACGCCGCGCCGCAGCAGCATCCGGGCGAACGCGTGATATTCGTCCACGGTGGAGACCAGCCCACCCGCCCCGGAGGGGAAGACGGGCGGCTCGCTCCACACCTCGGGCCCGGTCAGGGTCGAGGCCTCGCCGGAGAAATACTGCTGGGGCAGGTCCCGGGCCCGGGAGGCGGGCAGGAAGAAGCCGGTCTCGTGCATGCCCAGGGGGTCGAGGAGTCGCTCGCGGAGCACGTCGCCGAGCGGCTTGCCCTCCGCGCGGGCGAGCAGCACCCCGAGCACGAGGCTGCCCACGTTGTATTGCCACCTCGTGCCGGGCTGGTGCATCAGCGGCAGGCTGCCGAAGCGGCGGATCCACTCGCCGGGCTCCCACGGGGTGCGCGGGTCGGGCGGACCGAGGACCAGCCGGAGCTCCTCGGCGGCGGTGACGATCGGCCACGGCGGATCGAACGAGGGCTCGGTGATCGTGCCGAAGCCCAGACGCATGGTCAGCAGATCCTCGACGGTGACCGGCCGGTCGCGGGGCACGGTCTCGTCGAGCGGGCCGTCGAGGCGGGCCAGCACGCGCTGGCCGGCGAGCTCGGGCAGCAGCCGGTGGACCGGCTCCTCGAGGTCGAGCACGTCGTCCTCGACCAGCCGCAGCGTGGCGGCGGCGAGCAGCGGCTTGGTGAGCGACGCGATGCGGAACACCGTGTCACGGCGCATGGGCGTGTCACCGCCGAACGCGGTGGTGCCCAGCACCTCGACCCGGACGTCGTCACCCCGGGCGACGAGCGCGACGGCCCCGGGGAGCTCGCCACGCCCGATGCGCCCGGCCAGAACCTCATGCATCGTCATACGGACACCATGCCAGGTGCCTACGACACTTTCCCGAACCCGGCGACGACCGTCTTGCCGATGGCGGATCCGGACTCGACCACCGCGTGCGCCTCGCGCAGGGTGGCGGCGCTGATCCCGTCGAGCCGCCGGGTGAGGGTGGTGCGCAGGATGCCCTTGTCCACAAGCGCGGCTGCCGCGTCGAGCAGGTCGTGCTGTGCCCGGCTCTCCGGGGCGTGCAACGCCGCCGTGAACATGAGTTCCCAGTGGAACGCGATGCTCTTGGACTTGAGCGGCAACAGCTCCAGACCGGGCTCCTCGTCGATCGCCACGATCGCGCCGTACGGCCGTACGACCTCCGCAAGGGTGTTGATCAGCTCCTGGTCGGTGAACGGCGTGAAGACGTAGTCGACGCCCTCCGGCAACTCGGCGGCGAGCTCGTCGTGCCCGATGACGCGATGGGCGCCCCGGTCCAGCGCCCACTGCCGGGACTCGGGGCGCGACGCGGTCGCCACGATCTCGAGCCCGGTCAGCTTGCGCGCGAGCTGGATGAGCACGGAGCCCACGCCGCCGGCCCCGCCGAGCACGAGCAAGGTGCCCGTACTGCCGGAAGTCAGCCGCAGCCGGTCGAACAACGCCTCCCACGCGGTGATGGTGGTCAGCGGCAGCGCAGCCGCTTCCGCGAAGTCGAGCGTGGCAGGCTTGTGACCGACGATCCGCTCGTCCACCGCGTGGAAGCGCGAGTCGGTGCCCGGGCGCGCGATGCTGCCGGCGTAATAGACCTCGTCGCCGGGGCGGAAGAGCGTGACGGCACTGCCCACCTTCTCGACCACACCGGACGCGTCGTAGCCCAGGATCTTCACCTCGCCGCCCGGGTCGCTGCCGGCCCGGACCTTGACGTCGACCGGGTTGACGGAGACGGCCTCCACGCGGACCAGGAGATCGTGCTCGCCGGGTTCCGGCACCTCGACCTCGAGATCGATCAGCGCGTCCGGGTCGGAGATCGGGAGGGACTTGCGGTAGCCCACCGCTCGCATCAGTTCAGCCATGACCGGACGGTATTCCGGTGATCCTAGTTACCGTCAACGGACATTGGTTCCCTTTGGGTACTACGGTGACGGCCATGGCGACCTCCTCCTGCGGCCGGGTCCACGACGTCTACGACGCCTCCTGCCCCTGCCGCCACATGCTGGACCTGCTGGCCAACAAGTGGAGCGCCCTCGCCCTCGGCGCGCTCGAGGACGGCCCGCGCCGCTTCGGCGAGCTCCGGACGAAGCTGCAGGGCGTGAGCCCCAAAGTGCTCACTGCCACACTTCGGCGGCTCGAAGAGCACGGCTTGATCGACCGTACGGTGTACCCGGCCGTCCCGCTGCACGTCGAGTACTCGCTGACGGCGCTCGGCCGCGACGCCTGCGAACCCCTGGCGATGCTGCGCACCTGGGTCGTCGCCAACATCGAGCGCTTCCCCGCCGTGGAAGTGTCGGACCCCCGGGCTAACGTCCTGGTGTGACCAACGCCTGGCGCCACCTGCCACCCGCGGCCCGCCCCATCACCGCGGCCACCGCCGACGCGGCCGCGGCCGCCCGCCGGCAGGACCACGAGGCCCTGACCGCCGCGGTGGCCCAGCTCACCGCGCAGGACCAGGCCGCCACCGGCCTGATCACGGGCACGGCGGTGCGCGTCCTCCTCGAGACCCGCCACCCCGACGGCCTCGACGCCGACGACGTCCGCACGGTCCTCGCCACCTCCGTCCGCGCCGCGGCACCCTGGTGCCCCGACGTCGACCCGCAGGTCACGCTGTTCCTGCTCGCCAACGCCCTCCAGGTCTGGGACGACGACGGCTCCCCGCCGCCCAAGCCCGACGTCCTGGCCCTGCACGCGGCGCTCCTCATCGACCACCTGCGCGCCACCGAGACCCCGGAGCAGATCCTGACCGCGGCCCTGGCCGAGATCGAGCGCGCCCAGCTCAACGACTGAGCCTCCCCGCCCCCACCGCTCGCGGCACCGAGCAGCCGGACCGGGAACCGGGGAGGCCACCCCCGAGACGGGCGTGGCACCGAGCGGCCGGATCCGGGGAACCCTGGTGGTCACCGCCGAGACGGGCGTGACGCCGGCTGCCGGGAGGCCCCGAGCGACCGGGCGCGACGCCGGGCGCCGGACGCCGGGCCGGGGTGGCCACCGCCGAGACGGCGCGACGCCGGGCGCCGAGCGGCCCTCGAGCGACCGGGCGCGCCGCCGGGTGGCGGCCACTCGGGCGGGGGTTTCGGGGCGGCAAAAGCGGACGGTACGGGCAGTGGCGGAAGTCGGCACGCCGGGGCTGCATCGGGTGCGCGGGCGAGTCGTTGAGCCCAAGGGCGTCGGCACCCGGCCGCCGCCCGGCGGTGACGGCGACGCAGCCGCCCGTCCGAGCTCGACAGGAGTCCGCCATGGCCAAGCAACGACCGGCGCCATCCGGAAGCAAGGCGGCGAACGCCCGCGGCCGGCAGCCCGCCACCCCCGGCCCCCGCCGCCCCACCTCGGGCCGCGCCGCCGACCCCCGGCCCATCCCCGCGCCCTTCCTCACCCACCCACCCGGCGAGCCCACCACCCCCGACGAGCCGGCTGGACCCGACGAGCCGACCACCCCCGACGAGCCCGTCGATTCCAGCGAGACGACCACACCCGTCGAGCCCGTCGATCCCGGCGAGACGACCACACCCGTCGAGCCCGTCGATCCCGGCGCCCAGAGCCGGTTCAGCACCCGGGACGAATCCGGCACACCCGGCGGACCCGCTGATCTCAGCGCCCCAAGCGATCTCGGCACCCCCAGCGAGCCCGACCAGCCACGCCAGCCCGACGAGCCCGGTCAACCCGAGGCTCTCGGCAACGCCTCCAACCCCGGTCCGGCCGTCACCTCCGAGCCCGACGCCACCGCCGACCCGGCTCCCGATTCGCCTCAGCCGGTCACCGCCGCCGAAGTGGAGACCGCCGACCTCCGCCACCTCGACCCGGCGACGGCCGACACCCGGGACGGCGACGGGCAGGACGGCAACACCCGGGACGGCGACGGGCAGGACGAGCCCACGCAGCTGATCGCGCCCCGGCCCGTCCCCCGCCCGGTCGTCAATCGCGGCCCCGCCACCGGTCGCGCCGCCGCGCCCGGCCACTCGCTGCGGCGTACGGTCAATCAGAGGGGTGTCGCGAAGGTCCCCGTCCGCCGTGACCTGCAGGCGCCGGTGCAGCGACAGCAGCCGGTGCTCGGGCTGTGCCTGCAGCCGATGGTGCACGTGGCGGACATGCCGGCGGCGGTCGCGTTCTACGAGGCGTTCGGCGGCGAGGTGGTCCACGGCGACCGCGGCGGCGAGTGGGTGCTCATGCAGGTCGGGACCGCGCAGGTCGGTCTCGTCGTGCGGCCGCCCGATCCGGCCCGGGGCGAGAGCACCGTGGAGCTCAACTTCTCGGCCGCGATGCCGCTGGACCGGCTCGAACAGCTGCTGCGCGAGCGTGGCGTGACGATCGTGGAGGTCACGACGGACGCCGAGCTCGGTACGCGGCTGCACGTCGAGACGCCGGACGGCATGCCTGTCAAGATCCATCACATCGAGCCGGACCCGCTGGTCTGAGGCCGTCCGAGGACCCGCCGGCAGCGGCGGGCATCACGGCACCGGGGAGCCCGGACCGTCCGCCACGGCCCGGGCACGGTGCTGCTCGTCCGGCACGGCGAGCCGGAGCAGGAACAGCCCGAGCAGCGCGCCCGCCGTGTTGGCGATCAGGTCGTTGACGTCCACAGTGCGGCGGCTGCCGAGCGTCAGCCCGAGCAGCAGCTGGATCAGCTCGATCGTGGCGCTGGCCAGCAGGGCGCCGGCCGCGATCCGGCGGTAGCCGTCGAAGCCCCGGCGCAGCAGCGGGAGCAGCACGCCGAACGGCACGAACATCAGCACGTTCAGCACGAAGCTGGGCGCGTCGACGTCGCCGGGGATCCAGTGGAAGATCTCCGCGAACGGCTCGCCGAGCCAGTACTCCGGCGGGCGGGGACGGATCGGGAAGACGGTGACGGCGACGACACCGACGGCGTACGCGATGCCGGCT
>CAKUMG010000389.1 GCA_934667465.1 uncultured Actinoplanes sp.
CGCCAGCACCTTGGCCTGCTCGGCCGGGCTCAGGTCGTCGTCCCGGAGGAAGTGGCGGGTCACGACTGCTCCTCCAGAGCGGTGTCCAGGGCGGCGGGCAGCTTGGCGACGAAACCGTCGGCCTGCGCGAGCCGCAGCGCCGCCCAGGCCGCCTCGTCGTCCACGCCGTCGCGGTCGAGGGTGACGTTGCCCCGTACGGTGTCGTCGAAGACGAACGGCACCTGCGGGACCAGCGCGGACGTGGCCGCCAGGGCGGGCACCGCGAGTTCGGGCAGCGGCCGGCCGTCAACGGTCACGGTGCCGGCGGCCGGGTCGACGAGGCGGACCGCCAGGGAGGCGATCGTGGACTTGCCCGAGCCCGTCGCGCCGACCAGGGCGACGGTCTTGCCCGCCGGAACGGTGAAGGAGATGTCGGTGAGGACGTCGCCCCCTCGCCCGTACGAGAAGGAGACTTTCTCGAACCGCAGCTCGGCCGGACCCCTGCCCGGGTCGGTGACCGGCCCGTAGGCGAGGTCGCCGGTGGCGCCGAGGACGGCCTGGACGCGCTCCCACCCGGCGACGCTGCGGGGCAGCTCCGCGACGACCCAGCCGATCGCGCGTACGGGGAAAGCGAGCACGGTGAAGAGGAAGGCCACGCTGACCAGCTCGGACACGCCGATCGCCCCGCTCTGCAGCCGCCAGGCGCCGAGCAGCAGCACGGCGAGGGTGCCCACGCTGGGCAGGGCGTCCATCAGCGGGTCGAACAGGCCCCGCAGCCGGCCCACGGAGACCAGCGCGTCGCGCAGCTCGGTGACGTGCGCCCGGAACCGCCGCGACTCGTCGGCCTCGCGGCCCATGGTCTTGACCACCAGCGCGCCGTCGAAACTCTCGTGCGCGACCGCGCTGACCTTGGCCCGCAGCCGCTGCGCCGTGATCTGCCGGGGCGACATGCGCCGGGAGTAGACGAAGTTGAGCCCGAACAGCGCCGGGAACAGCAGCACACCGACCATCGCGAGCACCCAGTCGGTGAAGAACAGCGACGTGACCGCCGCGAGGATCATGACGATCGTGCCGACCGCGAACGGTAGCGGCGCGATCGGCACGAAGGCGGCCTCGACGTCGGAGTTCGCGTTGGAGAGCAGCGTGCCGGTGGCGTGCCGCTGGTGCCAGGCCGGGGGCAACGCCAGGTAACGCCGGGTGACCGCGCGCCGATAGCGGGCCTGCAGCCGGAACTGCATGAACCCGGCGCCGAGCCGGCGGCCGAAGATCGCCGCCACCCTCAGCAGCGAGATGCCGATGAACACCGCCGCGATGACCGACAGCTCGCGCACGCCCGCCCGGTGCTCGGTGAACGCCGGCACCACCACGTCGCCGATGACCGCGCCCACGACGAACGAGTTCGCGATGACCAGCAGCCCGAACAGGCTGCTGCCCACCACGCCGATCGTGAAGAGGCGCGGCTCGGTGCGGATGGCCTGCCCGAGGACGCGGAGGCCCCGGCCCAGCACGTCCCGGCTGGCCCTCGTGCTCACAGAATGCCGCCCTGAAGTAAGTCCCTGCCGGGGGTTCCGGCCTTACCGGTCCATCCTGCCGAACCGGCCGCCCCGAGCCACGGGATTTACATTGTGTCCAGCATTACACCGTTGTTGCGACCCCGGTGCCACCCCTGGGCCGCGCCGGATAGACGTAGTGATCGTCCGAGCCCTCGACGAACAGCCGCCGGCATTCGACCGGTCCGGACACGTCCGGGAAGATCTCCGCCGGCGTCGCTCGAGTATTCAGTCGCCATCGTCTCGTCCCAGCACTGTGATCACGGCTCTGCGCCTGTCGGCAGAATGCTTCTGACCAGGGCTTTCAGGCCGGCTTCCGGGTCGACGGCCGGGTGGGCGCGCAGGTGTTCGATCAGGTCGCTGCGGACGGCGGCGATCAGGGCGTGGGCCAGGAAATCCGCGTCGGCGTGGCCGCGGGCCTGTGCGACGAGGGTGGCGAGCTGGGCGTGCAGGCGGCCGTAGCCGTCGTTGTGGAACGGGCTGCCGGAGCCTTCGCGCTCCAGGGCCAGCGCGAGCATGCGGTTGCGCTGCTTGAATCGCCAGGTCCGGGTCAGCAGCTCCAGCGCGGCCTCGGCCGGCGTGCCCTCCGCGGCGGGAGCGGCCAGTTCGTGGCCGGTTCGCTCGTCGTAGAGGGCCCGGAGCAAGCCGCGACGGTCACCGAACCCGCGGAAGATGGTGCCCTTGCCCACCTGGGCGGCGGCGGCCACGGCGTCCATCGAGACGTCGTCAGGGTCGGTGGCCTCGTCGAACAGGCGGGCGGCGGCGGCCAGGACGGCCTCCCGGTTGCGCGCCTTGTCAGCTCGCACGGCCTGCCTCCCTCGAAAGCGGACTGATAGTCCGCTACAGTGAAGCGGACCGACGGTCCGCAGTCTAGCGGCCGCCTCACCCCGGGAGGATTTGTGCCCGAAACCCCCGCCGCGGTCTTCCGCCGCGCCACCGATCTTCTGCTCGCCCACGACATGGCCGGGTTCACCGCCCTGTACGCGGACGACGCCGTGATGGAGTTCCCGTTCGCTCCGCCCGGCTGGCCCCAGCGCCTGGAGGGTCGCGAAGCCGTGGAGTCCTACCTCGACGGCTACACCGATCGGTTCGACATCCAGCGCGTGCTCGACCTCGTGGTGCACGAGACCACCGACCCGCAGGTGATCGTCGCCGAACTGGAGATCGGCGGCCGGATGCTGCCGAGCGGGGAGGCATACACCGCCCGCTACGTCGCCGTGCTCACTGTCGCCGGCGACCGCATCCGGCACTACCGCGACTACTGGAACCCCCTGCCCCTCGTGGCGAGCACGACCGGCGGTTCGTGGGGCCAGGTACCGGCGTGACCGCCTGCTCCGGACCGTACGCATCATCACCAGGGCCCGTCGAAGGGAGGCAACGCATGACAGTGCTCGTGACCGGGGCCACCGGACACGTCGGCAGCCGCATCGTGCGATGGCTGAACGAGAACGGGGACCCACGCGAGGAAGTACGTCGCGCCGGCCGCTCCCCCGGCCTCGACGTCCGGTTCGACTGGGCGGACCCGGCGACATTCGGCCCCGCGCTCCAGGGCGTACGGGCGCTCTATCTGCTGCCGCCGCCGGGAACGGCCGACCCGGAGGCCGTCGTGGTGTCGTTCCTGAAAGAGGCACGGCGGGCCGGTGTACGCCGCGTGGCGCTGCTGAGCGCCTCGGCGGTCCCGATCGGCAGCCCCGGGCTGGGCATGCTCGGCGCCCGCCTGCCCGAATACGTGCCGGAGTGGGCGGTGCTGCGGCCGACCTGGTTCGCGAGCAACTTCACCGGTGATCATCCGCATGCCCGGTCCATCCGCGACAACGACGAGATCGTCAGCGCCACGGGCCGGGGCCGCGTCCCGTTCATCGACCCGGGAGACATCGCCGCCGTCGCCGCCCGGGTGCTGACCGCGGACGCCCCGCCGTCCAACGATCTCGTCCTCACCGGGCCCGAGGCACTGAGCTTCGGCGACGTCGCGGCGATCGTCAGCGAACTCACCGGCCGGGTCGTGCGGCACCGCCCGGTCAGCACGGCGGAGCTGTCCGCGATCCATCAGCGGCACGGCCTGCCGAAGCCGTACGCCGACCTGCTCGCCGCCATGGATCTGCCGATCGCGGCGGGCTCCGAGGACCAGATCACCTCCACCGTGGAAGACATCACCGGTATCCCGCCGCGCTCCCTGAAACAGTTTCTGACCACATGACACCGGCGCCGGCCGCCACCACACCGAGGCGGCCGGTTCCGACAGGCCGAACCTCTCTGTGTGGCAGACGGAAGTCAACCGGGCGCACGCCCGCCGACCGTGACCGTGGGGCGTGGACATCAACCACCTCACGTGACTGGCGGCTGCCCCTGACGGTGCACGCTCATGCCGAATCGAGTGCGACACTGAGTGGCAGGAAGGAACTGCTCCACACGGAAGGAGTGGGACGACATGTCGTTCACCGACGAAGAGATCGCATATCTCCGATCGCAGCCGGTTCTGCGACTCGCGACTCTCGGCGCCGGCGAGCAGCCCGACGTGGTTCCCCTCGCCTTCGAATACGACGGGGATTTCTTCTGGGTGGGAGGCTCCGCGCGCTCCGTGCTCGATACCCGCAAGTTCCGCAACGTCCAGGCCGGCAACCAGCGGGTCGCCTTCGTGGTCGACGACATGGTGTCGTTCAATCCGTTCATCGCCCGTTCGATCCGGGTCTACGGGCGCGCCGAAGGGCCATTCGAGAGGGTCGGGATCGTGGGGCCGGGCATCTACCTGCGCATCACCCCGGCCATCTCGTGGAGCTGGAACATGACGGGTGAACCCGTCGGCAGCACGTGGTACGAACCGAGGCGGACGATTCACCAGGCGCCAGGAGACAAATAGCCTCCGGAGCGCGAACGGCCCTGAACTGCCGCGTTGCGCATGCGGAGGACGACGACAGCGTCGTCCTCCGCTAACGGTCCCCCGGCATGCCCATGAGAAAGGCTCTTGCCTCTTCGATGACCCTCGCATCAGCGTCGCGCCGCTTGGTCGAGTATTCGGCGTCCCACACCGCCCAAGAATCGGCTACGTCCTCGCGCTGCACGATGCTGGAGATCAATGGTTTCAACGGCCCCGACTCGGCGTCAGGGACAGCCGGCCAGCCGTGCCAGTAGATGTAGTCCCCACCCGTTCGAACGTCCAGGGTTCCCTCGACGATCAGCTTCGCCCACCACCGCACCAACGCCCAGGCCCGTGGCACGGGTAAGACGGGCAAGTCGTGCGGCACCAGCTCCAGCTCGGCAGCGACCCGGTCGAACAGCTCCTGCGCGTCCGGCTCCTCCGCGCTGGTCAGCCCCGCCAGAGGCGGCAGGGAGGGCGCGTCGGCTCCCGCGAGAAGGGCTTCCAACCCGACTCGAATGAGCCTATCGGAGCCGACGTGACGCCCTACGAGCCGGTCGATCGCGACCATGCGCAGCGTCGCGAGCGCGGCTTCAGTGTCCATGACGTCGTGCAGTATCCCAAGCCGTGATTAGGCAACGCATGAGATTCCCCGACGACCGGACTCCTGCGGCTGGCGAATCCGCCGCCGGTCGCCTGACCGCGGTACGGGCGTGGCGGACGCTCAAGACGGGGAGCGCCGATCCCACCACGGCAGTGCGGCGGCCAGCCGAGGGTCGGGGATCGTCCGCCGGCGGAATTCGTCGTCGTACTCGCCGATCAGCTTCGCCAGGGCTCTCGCCGTCGGGGTGTCGACCGCGTCCAGGGCTTCTTCCAGTAAAGCCCGCGGGTGGCGACCGCAGCAGCACGGCAGGAACGTCCCCCGGGTGGAGGGCCGCCGGGCCACCGCCCGCCAGCTGGTCAGGGCTTCGAGGATCGCTCCCGGCCAGAACCCGTACCTGGCCCAGTCGCGCGCTGTCCGCAGCTCGATCCTGCTGATCTCGTACTGGCTGTGGCGATCGAGCCCCGGTACGTGAGGCACGTCGTGCCACGACGCCTTGGGCATGCGGGATCGCCGGAGAGTGCGTGGCCGCCGTCGCGGCATGGTGCCTTTTTTCGTCGAGGAGGTTCTGTCGCCCATCGTAGGCGGGGCGGGCAGCCGGACCGGGGCGCGGTGGCGGATGATCGGGGCATGACGACCCCGGACACCCCTCGTACGCTCGCGGAGCGCAAGGCCGACGTGCTCGCCAAGCTGACCGCGTCCCCCGCGGACGCCTGGGTGGCGACGGCCGGTGACGAGGGGCCGTACCTCGTGCCGTTGACGCTTGCCTGGCTGCGGGACCGGATCGTGCTCGCCACCGACGGGCGCAGCCGGACCGTGCGGCAGCTGGAGGAGTCGGCGGCGGCGCGGCTGGCGCTGGGCGGCACGCGGGACGTCGTGATGGTCGACGTGGTGCTCGAGGAGATCGTGCCCGTGACGGGCGCGCCCGGGTGGCTCGGTGACGGGTACGCGGCCGCGGGGGACTGGGATCCGCGCCGGGCCGGGGACGGCTTCGTGTTCCTGGTGCTCGTGCCGCAGCGGATCCAGGCGTGGCGCGAGGCGGACGAGATCCCCGGCCGCACCGTGATGGCGGCCGGGGAGTGGCTCACCTGACAGGCGACGCCGCGAGCGCGCGGCCCAGCCC
>CAKUMG010000390.1 GCA_934667465.1 uncultured Actinoplanes sp.
GCCACGGCACCCGGCGCAGCGTGGCGAAGTCGGGCCGCATCACGAGGTCGCCGTAGCCGCTGTCCCACGACGACATCGCGTAGCCGTCGACGGTGTTCATGTCGACGTCGACGGCGAGCAGGTAGTCGCAGCCCTCGCTGCCGCCGGACACCACCTGGTCGAGGAAGTAGCGGCCGTGCAGGCGCTTGCCCTGCAGGCGGCCCTGCATGTCGGTCAGCGCCAGCACGACGGTGTCGATGCTGCCGTTGTCGACCGCGACGTCGAGGTCCTCGAGTTTCATGCTGCCTCCGCTTCCGCTGCGGCGGGCCGGACGGAATCCCGCCGATCAAGAACGCGCGCCGACCCCACCCTCCCTGGGGGAGCCCCCGCTGATCAGTGTGGTCGAAAAGGGGCGATCTTGCGGCCGGGGCTGTGGACAACCCGCGACTGTGGACGACGTCGCTCAGTCGGGTGGCGGGGCGGGCATGGTCTGCTCGCCGTGCGCCGACTTCTCGATCAGGTTCTGCTTGGGGCCGGTGAACCACTTGCGGGCGCTCGCGAACCACCAGATCGTGGCCGCACCGACCACGACCGCCACGGCGACGATCGTGTAGTTGAAGGTGGTCGCGGTGATCGGGCTGGCCGTGGGCAGGACGAAGAGCACGCAGATGATCGCCACCCAGACGATCGCGATCCAGCCGATCGGCGCGCTCCAGCGGCCGAGGTTCCACGGGCCCGGCTCGAAGTCGGGGCTGAGGCGGCGCAGGAGCACCGGTCCCACGTACGCGATGTAGAGGCCGATGACCGCGATCGAGGTCGCCGCCAGGTAGGCAGTCGTGTTCCAGAGCGACGGCAGGACCAGCACGGTGCTGATGGTCACGCAGAGCCAGATGGAGTTGGTCGGCGTACCCGTGCGGGGGTTGACCTTCTTCCAGAGCCGCGACCCGGGCAGCGCGCCGTCGCGGGCGAACGCGTAGGCCATCCGCGAGTTGGCCGTGACCGACGCCATGCCGCAGAACCACTGCGCGACCATGCAGATGAGCAGCAGGAACGTGCCGGTGTCGTGCCCGGCGGCGTCGATGAAGATCTGTGCGGGCGGCAGGCCGAGGTCGGTCGTGCGGGCCGCCTCGTAGTCCTGGATCGACCAGGTGATCGCGACGAGCAGCACGAAGCCGGCGATCACCGACACCACCACCGACATCACGATTCCGCGGGGCGCGGCGCGGGCCGCGTCGTGCGTCTCCTCGGCCACGTGGGCGGAGGCGTCATATCCGGTGTACGTGTACTGGGCCATCAGCAGTCCGACGAGGACCGCGTAGACGCCGGCGCCCGCGAAGGTGAATCCGGTCTCGTTGCGGACCTCGAAGAACACCTCCGAGATCGGCTTGTGGTTGTCGGGCACCACGGCGAGCACGGTGACGATCACGGCGACGCCGACCAGGTGCCACCAGGCGCTCACGTCGGAGAGCATCCGGACGAGGTTGACGCCGAACGTGTTGAGCAGCCCGTGCACCACGATGATGACCAGGAAGATCAGGAAGGTCCGCCCGGCGGTGACCTCCATGTCGAACGTCAGGCTGAGGAACGCCGACGTGGTGATCGCCGCGCCGAAGTCGATGGCGGCGGTGACCGCGACCTCGCCGAGGAAGTTGAACCAGCCCACGAACCAGGCCCAGGCGGCCTTGTTGCGTTTGGCGAGCGCAGCGGCCCACCAGTAGAGCGCGCCGGCGGTCGGATAGGCGGAGCAGACCTCCGCCATGGCCAGGGCCACGAACGTGACCATGACGCCGACGAAGAGCCACCCCAGGGTGATCGCGAGCGGGCCGCCCGCGGTCATCGCGATCCCGTACGAGGTGATGGCGCCGGCCAGGATCGAGATGATCGAGAAGGAGACGGCGAAGTTCGAGAAGCCGGACAGCCGGCGGTGGAGTTCCTGCTGGTAGCCGAGTTGGGCGAGACGTTCCTCGTCGGTACGGGACACAGGGTCGGCGCTCATGACGACTCCCTAGACCGAGCATGGACCGAGGGCGGCTGTGACCTGCGCCACGCCGTGCGGGAATGATCTCGCCAGAGTGTTACGAGAGTCAATGCGCAGCGTTAATTACGTTGCCGCCCCGCGGGACACACCCGCACACTCGTAGACATGTCAGGGCAGCGAACACGACGGCACGGCGCTCACGCCGGCCGGCATCTTCCGCCCTGCCGGTGCTCCCTCTCCGCCTGACACAGGCGCGGGCCCTCGGCAGGCCCGGTGGACACCTTCCCTCCGCGGCGGCGCGGGGCGCGGTCACCTCTCTCGACGCAGCTCGCGCTGCGCAGCGCCCGCCCCGCGCCCCGCACTTCCCGCTCCGCCCCACCGGCACCACTTTCGGGTGGATCGAGAAAATCTACAGCGGCGACTCTAGAAATCCGATGGTGGCGGGATTAGCATTCCAGGTGTCGGCGACGCACAGCCGAGTGCATGTGAACACCACAGCATGTGAAGGCCGCACGCTGGTGAGCAGCACAGCGGGTGGCAACACCGCAGGATGCCGAGTTGGCGAAGGAGGACGAGATACCGCAGCGAAGCGTATTTCCACCGTCCCCGACCCCGACGAGAGGTGATCGCAGCCGATGCCCAACCTTCAGGCCATCCGCTAGCGGCACGCACGCGGATTGACCGCGCCGGCGACGGCCGGCAACAGAACTGAACAGCCGAGGCCCCGGTAACCCGCCGGGGCCTCGGATTGTGCGGGCCCCTCGAACTGTTCGACTCAGCGGCACAACTCCACAACGACCCGGTGAAGGACAGCATGACCAGCGCGTTCGACGACGCCGACTTCCCCGCCTACACCATGGGCCGCGCCGCCGAGATGATCGGCGTGACGCCGGCCTTCCTGCGCAGCCTCGGCACCGCCGGGCTGATCGAGCCCCAGCGCTCCCTCGGGGGCCACCGCCGCTACTCGCGTCACCAGCTCCGGCTCGCCGGGCGCGTCCGCCAGCTCCTCGACGAGGGGCTGCCGATGACCGCCGCCTGCCGGATCGTCGCCCTGGAGGACCAGCTCGCCGCGGCGCACCGCCGCATCGAGGAGCTCGGCGGCATCGCCACGACCGGCGACGACGCCGCCCTGCGGACGCAGACCGACATCGCCCGCCCGACCTACTACCCCGCACCCCGCGGGGGAACGACCACCCCGGCCCCCTAGGCCGTGTTTCGCAGTCGGATGCCGGGCTGCGGCGGGCCCAACAACGAAACACGACCTGAAGCCCGACGGCTGGGTACCGTGGCGGGATGCCCGGTGACCAGCCCGATCCCTCCGCCGGCCACCGGGGGGCAGCGGCCGCCGCGGCGTTGCTGGTGCCCGTCGGGGCCGTCATCATGCTGGTGGGCCTCGTCGCCGCGCCCGGATCGTGGCTCACCGGCTATGTCAGCGAGGCCGCCGTGGCGGGGTTGCCGTTCGCGGCCGCCTACCGGGCGGGTTTCGTGGCCGTCGGGATCGGGGTGGCGCTGCTGGCGGTGGCGCTGGGCCCGGTCGTCCGATGGGCCGGGCCGGTCCTCGGGGTCGCCGCCGTGCTCGCGATGACCTCGGCGGCGGTGCCCTGCTCGGCGGGGTGCCCGCTGCCGCCGTACGAGCCGACCACCGCCGCCGACCTGGTGCACGGCTCGGCGAGCGTGCTCGGGCTGATCGTGCTGGCCGGGGCGATGGCGCTGGTCGTGATCACCCGCGCCGCCGGGATCGTGCAGCGCCGGCTGGCCGCGGTGTCCGTGGGGACGATCGTGCCGGTCGGCGCCGCCCTCGCGCTGACCATGCTGATCGTCGGCCGGGGCACGCTCGGCGCCTGGCTGGAGCGCATCGCGCTGGTCATCGCGATCTCCTGGCTGACCGGCGCCGCGCTGACCGCCGCCCTGACCGCCGCGCCGGCGAAGGCCGCCGCACCGGGAAAGGCCGCCGCGCCGAGGAAGGCCGCCACATCGGGAAAGGCCGCCGCGTCGGGAAAGGCCGGCGCGCTGGGAGATGCCGCCACCGAGAGCGGGGTAGAGCGTTCCGACTTGATCATGCGAGAGTCGGTGCATGACCCCCGATGACCACTGGGAACCCCCGCCGCCCACCGCCCGGCAGCAACGCATCGACGTGGTCATCGGGCTGTCCGTCGCCGCCGCGGCGGTCCTGAACGGCTCCGTCACCCGCAGCGTCGGCATCCTGGCCACCCCGGACTCCCCCGGCGCGCTCGAGCAGACCCTCTGGTCGCTGCTCATCGCGCTGCCGCTGTGCGCGCGCCGGAAGTGGCCCGACGTGGTCGCCGTCGTGGTCGCGCTGGCGTTCATCGGCGCGCAGATCCGCGGCGTACAGGAACAGCAGGCCGCGAACGTCGCCCTGCTGACCGCGATCTACACGCTCGGCGTGTGGGGCCGGAACCACAGGCGTTCCAAGGCGCTGCGGCTCGGAATCGTCGCGGTGATGTTCGGCTGGCTGGCCGTCGGCTGGGTCATCGGCTGGAGCGACGCAGCCTCGCACGCCCCCGAGAACGCGTCGGGCGAGCTGTCGCCGCTGGTCGCCAGCCTGGTCAGCAGCCTGCTGGTGAACCTGGCGTTCTTCGGGTTCGCCTACCTGTTCGGCGAGGTGCGCTGGCAGTCGCGCTGCCGGCAGCACCAGGTGGAGAAGCAGGCCGCGGATCTGCTCGAGGCGCAGCGGGTGGCCGGGCAGCGGGCGCTGCTGGACGAGCGGCTGCGGATCGCCCGCGAGCTGCACGACGTGGTGGCGCACCACGTGTCGGTGATGGGGATCCAGGCGTCCGCGTGCCGCAAGGTGATGGACCGCGACCCCGAGCGCGCCAGGACCGCCCTGTCGGCGGTCGAGGAGGGCGCCCGGACCGCGGTCGGCGAGCTGCGCAAGATGCTCGGCGCGCTGCGCGCCTCGGACGGCAGTGCCGAGCGGGGTGCGGCGGCCGGCGTCGACCGGGTGCAGGACCTTGCCGATCGTGTACGGGCAGCCGGCCTCGACGCCCGCGTCGGCGTCTACGGCGACGAGGTCCCGGTGCCGGAGTCCGTGTCGCAGGCCGCCTACCGGATCGTGCAGGAGGCGGTGACGAACACGCTCAAGCACGGCCACGCGAGCAGCGTGGACATCCGGGTGCGCTACCTCGCCGGCGAGCTCGAGGTCGACGTGGCCGACGACGGGCGTGGGCCCGGCAGCGGCGCCACCGAGCCGGGCAGCGGCATGGGGCTGATCGGCATGCGCGAGCGGGTGGCCGTGCACGACGGCACGCTCGAGCTGAGCAGGCGCACCGGCGGCGGCTTCCGCGTGCGGGCCCGCCTGCCGCTCGCCGCCCGCATCCCGGTGCAGGCCGGCCCGGCGGGAGGCGGCCGATGATCCGGGTGCTGCTGGCGGACGACCACGCGCTGGTGCGCACCGGCTTCCGGGTGATCCTCGACATCGAGGACGACATCGAGGTGGTGGGCGAGGCCTCGGACGGGCTGCAGGCCGTCGACCTGGCCCACCGGCTCGACCCGGACGTGGTGCTGATGGACGTCGAGATGCCCGGCATGGACGGGCTGGCCGCGACCGAGCGGATCACGGCGGCGGACGGGCCGGCGGTGCTGATGCTCACCACGTTCGACCGCGACGACTACCTGTTCGCCGCGCTGCAGGCGGGCGCGAGCGGGTTCCTGCTCAAGAACGGTACGCCCGAGGCGCTCGCCGAGGCGGTCCGCGTGGTGGCCGGCGGCGACGCGCTGCTGGCACCGGCGATCACGCGGCGGGTCATCGAGGCGTTCGCGACCGTGGGGCTGCGGCAGCAGGAGGCGGCCCGGCTGGGCGAGCTGACGCCGCGCGAGCACGAGGTGTTCGTGCTGCTCGCGGGCGGAGCCACGAACGCGGAGATCGCCCGGGCGCTGCACCTGGGCGAGACCACGGTCAAGACGCACGTGAGCCGCGTGCTGACGAAGATCGGCGCGCGGGACCGGACGCAGGCGGTCGTCCTCGCGTACGAGCTGGGTGTGGTCCGACCCGGCGGCTGACGCGCCCACGCCCCCGACGCGACCCAACGGCCGGCACGCGCACGCCGCCGACGCGACCCAACGGCCGGCACGCGCACGCCGCCGACGCGACCCAACGGCCGGCACGCGCACGCCTCCGACG
>CAKUMG010000391.1 GCA_934667465.1 uncultured Actinoplanes sp.
CGGGCCGAACTCGGCGCTGCTCAACCAGAACATGCTGCACTCCGACCCGCCGGAGCACACGCGGCTGCGCAAGCTGGTCTCCCAGGCGTTCACGCCGCGCCGGGTCGAGGCGCTGCGCCCCGACGTCGAGCGGGTGGCCGAGCGCCTCCTGGACCCGATCGCCGAGGCGGGCCGCGGCGACCTGGTCCGCGACTTCGCCGCCCCGCTGCCGGTCACCGTCATCTGCGACGTGCTCGGCATCCCCGCCGCCCGCCGCGCCGACCTGGGCAACTGGGCCGGCACCATGCTGGCACCGCCCGCCGACGACCCGGCCGCCCCGGCCCGCGCCGTCAAGGAGCTGATCGGCTTCCTGACCGCCCTGATCGCGAGCAAGCGCGACGCCCCGGGCGACGACATCCTCTCCGCCCTCGTGGCGGCGCGCGACGAGGGCGACCGGCTCAGCGAGGACGAGCTCACGTCGCTGGCGTTCCTGATCCTCGTCGCCGGCTACGAGAACTCGGTCCACCTGATCAGCGGCGCGCTGCTCACCCTGCTCCAGCACCCGGACCAGCTGCGGGAGCTGCGCGACGACCCGGCCCTGCTCCCCAACGCGGTCCGCGAGCTGATGCGCTTCGAACCCCCGGCCCCGGTCTCCATCCGCCGTTTCGCCACGGAGGACCTGACCCTCGCCGGCGCCCGCATCCCGGCCGGCGACACCGTCATGATCGCCATCGCCGCCGCCGACCGCGACCCGGCCCGCTGGCCCGCCCCGGACACCCTCGACCTGCGCCGCGAAACCTCGGCCCAGCTCACCCTCGGCCACGGCATCCACTACTGCCTGGGCGCGCCGCTGGCCCGCCTCGAAGGCGAGGTCGCGCTCGCCGCCGTCCTCCGCCGCCTCCCGGCCCTGACCCTGGACACCCCGCCGGAGCGGCTGCGCTGGCGCAACTCGTACCGCAGCCGCGCCCTGCTCTCCCTGCCCGTCCGCGCCTGACCCGCGCCGGCCGGGCCCGGTAGGGGTCGCCCCGGCTGGACAGGGCGGGGGCGCGGGCTTTACATTGGATACACGCCGTTGCGAGTTCTTCCCCCGTGGAATTCGCAGCGGCGTCTATATTTCCCACGGATTCCGCACCCCCTCCCGCCCGCGGAGATCTGCCCGCCCGGCATCGGCCAGACCCAGGTGGCGCTGCGGCTCACCCGGCACCCGGCGACGTCGCCGAGGCACGTCGAGCTGGTGCGGTTCCACCCCCGACGGGCGGCGGCGCTCCGTGCCGCCGAACCGGCTGATCCACGACCGGGTAAGCGCCGTGGCGCCGGTGAGCCCCGGCCACTCGTACCAATGACGGGAGCGCTCGACGGCGCCGCGGCCGAAGGGATCTGGGACTTCCAGCTGCGCTCGTACCTCGCCGAGTTCCGGTTCGAGCAGCCGGCCGGGCTGGACCGGCTCGATGCCGAGGTGCGGGCGCTGATCGCCGAGCCGCCTGCCGCCCGATCCGCGCGACGGGGCCCTCGTCGGTCAGCGGGATCTTGTGCTGCTCGGCGCGTCGGACGGCGGCTGCGCGAGTTGCCCGTTGCGCGGACCGGACGGGCCGACTTCGTGGTGTCGGAGGGGTCCGCGCCCGTGGCGGTCTACGACGCGAAGTACCGCTGGTGGCATGAGGCGCCCAACACCGGCGAGATCTTCCAGATGCACATGTACGCGCACCGGCTCGGCGTCTCCCGCGCCGCGCTCGTGTATCCGAGCCCCGGGCCACGCAGTGCCGAGACGCGCGTCGGGGGCGTGACGATCGAGTGCGTCGGGCGGCCACTGCGGGCGTAGCGCTGCTCACAAAAGGGCGCACAGGTGGCCGAACCACCCGCCGCCCGGAGACAATGGACGCGTCTGGCAACGGCGCGCTCGGGGTCCTCGTTCTCGCCGGGGCAGCATCTGCCCCGAGGAGAGATGACGATGCTTCAGGTTGCGCGGCGGATCGCGGCCGCGGTGATGGCGGTCGGCGTGCTCGCCGGGTGCGGGACGCAGGCGGCGCCGCCCTCGTTCCGGGGCGGGATCCAGGCGCCGGCGGGGGCCAGTGCCGAGCCGCAGGTGGCGCGGAGTGCGCCGGGCGGGGTTACGCGGATCACGTACCCGGCGCGGGGGTCGCGGCGGTGGGTGAGCGCGCCCGCGCAGACCGGGCCGGCCGCGGGGCGGTCGGGGACGCTGCTGCGCTACCGGGTGCTGGTGGAGCGCGACATCGCGGGGCTGCGCGCGGGCACGTTCGCCACGGCGGTGGCCGCGATCTTCGCCGCGGACGACGGGTGGACCGCCGGGGGCACGTGGCGGTTCCAGCGGGTCGGTGCCGGGCAGCCGTACGACTTCACGCTCTATCTGGTGACGCCGGACACGCGCGACGTGCTCTGCGCCGACGTGCCGGACGGCTACACCTCGTGCCGCAACGGGGACCGCGTCGTGCTCAACGTGGCCCGCTGGGTCAAGGGCGTGCCCGCGTACCGGGGCGATCTGGACGGCTATCGCACGTACATGGTCAATCACGAGGTCGGTCATCGGCTCGGCCACGGTCACGAGCGCTGCCCGGGCGCGGGCGAGCCGGCGCCCGTCATGCTGCAGCAGACGCTGGGCCTGCACGGATGCGAGCCCAACGACGTGCCCTATCCGGGCGGGCAGCGCTACGCCGGGCCGCCGGGGCAGTATCCGGACGAGGCCCCGCGCCGGGACGCGGGACGGTCGTGAGAGAGTCGCCGGGAATGCTTGCTCGATACAGGGGGATTGCCACCATGCGGTACGCGGCCGTCGGCGACAGCTACAGCGAGGGTCTCGGCGACGAGCTGCCCGACGGGACGATGCGCGGCTGGACCGACCTGGTCGCCGCCGGCCTGGCGGCGGAGCTCGCCGAGCAGGTCGACTACGCCAACTTCGCCGTACGGGGTCGCCTGCTCGACCCCATCGTCCGCGACCAGCTCGAGGCGGCACTGAGCCTCTCCCCCGCCCCGACGCTGATCACCCTCAACGGCGGCGGCAACGACATGCTGCGCCCCGGCACCGACGTGCCCCGGCTCATCGGCCTGATCGAGCGCGCCCTGCGCCGCGCGGCGGAGGCGGGCATCCCCCTGGCCGTGGTCAGCGGCGCCGACCCGTCGGACCGCCTGCCGTTCGGCGCCATGATGCGCCGCCGCGGCGAGCTGCTGACCGAGGCGACGCGCAAGCTGGCCGACGAGCACGGCGCCACGCTCATCGACGTGTTCCACGACGAGGAGATCCGCAAGGCCGCGTACTGGGCCCCGGACCGCCTGCACCTCAACACCGCCGGCCACCAGCGCGTGGCGGGCCTGGTCCTCGCCGGTCTCGGCTACGACCGGGCCGCCCACGTCGTCGACCCGGCCCCCGCCGAGAGCCGCCGCGTCCTGGCCGAGGCCCGCTACTACCGCGAGCACGTCCTGCCCTGGGTCAACCGCCGCCTGCGCGGCCGCTCCTCGGGCGACAACCTCACCGGCAAGCACGTCACCTGGACCCCGGTCCCCGCCGCCTGATCCCCACGACCTTCGCCGCCCGGGCCGCGAGCCGCCCGAGATCCGATCCGAGCCGCCTGAGCCGCGATCGCCGCCGGGCCGCCGGGCCGCGGCCGGTCAGGGTCCGCGCCGGTCAGGGTCCGCGCCGGTCAGGGTCCGCGCCGGTCAGGGTCCGTGCCGGTCAGGGTCCGCGCGGGTCAGGCCTTGGTCTGGGAGAAGCGGAGCATGTTGCCCGCGGGGTCGCGGAAGGCGCAGTCGCGGACGCCGTACGGCATGTCCATCGGTTCCTGCATGACCTCGGCGCCCGAGGCCTGGATCCGCTCGAAGAGGGCGTCCACGTCGTCGGTGCTGAAGACCAGGCCGCCCAGGGAGCCCTTGGCCAGCAGGTTCTTGATGGTCTCGCCGTCCTCGGACGGGCGGCCGACGCCCGCGGTCTGCAGGACGATGCCGAGCTCGGGCTGGCCGGCCGGGCCGACCGTGAGCCAGCGGCCGAACTCCATGTTCACGTCGTTGCGGACCTCGAGGCCGAGCACGTCGCGGTAGAACGCCAGCGCCGCCTCGTGGTCGTCGACTTCCAGGAAGGTGTGCTGCAGGTTCAGTCTCATGCCCGCCGACGCTACGCGGGCGCCGCGACCTGCGCTTCTCCGTTCCTGCTCGCCCCACCCTCGCCCGCGCACGAGGGCGAGACCCCGGACAAGGGCGAGACCGCGGACGAGGCCGAGACCGCGCACGAGGGCGCAGGTGAGAACGCGGGCGCAGGTGAGAGCGCGGGCGCAGGTGAGGCGACGGGCGCGGGCGGTCGCCGCATCGGGCGGGTGACGAACATGGCGTAGCACCCGGGGACGACGGCGATGGCCGTGTGGTCGCGGGCCCGGTACGCGCTCGGGCTCTCCCCCACCAGCTCGGTGAAGCGGGTGCTGAACGAGCCCAGCGACGTACACCCGACGGCCATGCACACGTCGGTCACGCTGAGCTCGCCCAGCCGCAGCAGGGCCTTGGCACGCTCGATGCGGCGGGTCATGAGATAGCTGTACGGCGTCTCCCCGTACGCGGCGCGGAACCGGCGCGAGAAGTGGGCGGGCGACATCAGCGCGGCGCGGGCCATCGCGGGCACGTCCAGCGGCCGGGCGTACTCCCGGTCGATCAGGTCGCGGGCCCTGCGCAGGTGCACGAGCTCCTGGATCGTCACCCCGCCAGCATCGCATCTCGAAGCTCTCCTACCCAGGGAGGAGACCCGGGGAGGAGACCCAGGGAGGAGACGGCGCTCCGACCACCGGCCGCAGATCCGGCCGCCGGGCGGGCGAAACTGGCACCGAAGCGGCCCAGGATCATGGACATGACCTCGACAATCGCAGCGCCGGCGGCCCGTACCGCCGCCCGCTGGAACCGCCCGCTGGTGGGTCTGACCGCCGCGCTGGCCCTGCTCACCCTGCTCACCCTGGCGGGGATCCTGTTCGACGACCGGACGATCGCCGGGTCCGCCGCGTGGCTCAAGCCGTTCAAGTTCTCGGTGTCGTTCGCGCTGTACGCCGGCACGCTCGCCTGGATGCTGACGCTGCTGCCGAAGGTCGGGCGCACGGCGGTGACCGCGGTGCTCGTCATCGTGGCCACCAGCGTCGCCGAGGTCGGTGCCGTCGTGGCGCAGTCGGCGCGCGGCGTGCCCAGCCACTACAACACGGACACGGCGCTGGACTCGGCGCTCTGGACGACCATGGCGGTGGCGAGCGTGCTGCTGTTCGCGGGGCAGGTGCTGCTCGGGGTGGCGGTGCTGCGCCAGCGGATCGCCGACCGGGCCGCCTCGACGGGCGTACGGCTGGGGCTTGCCCTGTCCGCGGTGGGCATGCTCGCGGCGGTGCCGATGGTGCTGCCGATGGCCGTGCCGGGCCGCGACGGGGAGACGCAGGCGCACACCGTCGGCGCTCCCGACGGCGGGGCGGGGATGGCGCTGACCGGGTGGAGCACGACCGGGGGCGACCTGCGGGTGGGGCACTTCGTCGGGCTGCACGCGCTGCAGGCGCTGCCCCTGCTGGCGTTCCTGCTCGGCCGGTACGCGGGGCGGCTCGCGGAGCGGACGCGGGTGCGGCTGCTGGTGGTGGCGGGCGCGGCGTACGGGGGCCTGACGGTCCTGCTGACGGCGCAGGCGCTGCGCGGACAGCCGCTGCCGGCGCCCGACGTCTGGACGCTCGCCGCTCTGGGCGTGCTGGTGGCGGGGACGGGCGGGGCCGCCGTACGAGCGCTCGTCCTTGACCGTCGCAGTGGCACCAAGCCCCCGCTCGCGACCGTCGCGGCCCTGCCGGTGCGGCAGGACTTCGACCGGGCCGCATAAGGTGTCGATCGTGAGATGGCCGGGGCTCGTCGACGTGCGCGACGTCCGGGTGCGCCTGGTGCTGCTCGACCTCAGCGGCCTCGGCTATCTGGTGTTCATCCGGGAGACCGGCCTGGTGCCCAGCGGCCTGCAGTGGCTGCTGGCGGTCGTCGCGTTCGTGGCGGTGCTGGCGCTGTACAAGCGGCCGGTCGCCAACCTGGCCGTCCAGACGGCGCTGCTCGGTGCCGCCCTGCTGCTCGTCGACGACCAGACAGTCAACCGGATCGGCGCGGTCTGGGCCCTGTTC
>CAKUMG010000392.1 GCA_934667465.1 uncultured Actinoplanes sp.
GCCCAATACCCCCCACTTCGGCGGTCCCGGCCACATCCATGTCCGGGCCGGGGTGGCCGTTTCCGCCGCCGGAGCCGCGGTTACCGGATCGCCATGACGACTTCGAGCAAGCTGCACTACACCGTTCCCGGCATGAGCGACGCCGACGCCGAGCGCGCGGACGAATTCGACAGCGAAGAATCGCCGATCCTCCCGGACCAGACCCGGGACGACACTCAGCGCGGCTGGGGTTACCGCGGCGGCGATGACTCGAACGACGACCGCCTCCTGGAGGACCGCCCGCCGCACTGGGGCTGAGCGGCCCGTCCCGAGGGGCCGTCGAACTCAACACGACCCGGAGCCTGACAGGGCGACGATGGCGGCCGTCATCAGCAGGGCCGTGAGCAGCGAGAGCCGGAACAGGCCGAGGCCCGCCGGCCGCGGCCAGCTGACCGGGCGCAGGGCGGGATCTGACTTCCTTCGCGGTGAGAGCACCCGCCGAAGCTAAGCCTCCGTCGTCAACCCCGCCGGGGAGCCTGTGGATACCGGCCGGTTGTGGACAACCCGGGGCCGGGCCTCGCCGCAGCGATACAAATGACCGGCCGGCGGGTCCTCGCGAGAAGCGGGACCCTCCGGCCGGTCATCCGTGTGCGCACCTGCGCGCCGGGTGGTTCAGGAGGACGAGCTCGCGGCCGACGTCGAAGGCGCCGACGAGGCCGGGGCGGACGACGAGGAGGAGGTCGAGGATGCCGGGGTGGAGCTCGCGGAGGAGTCGGACTTGCTGTCCTTGGACGAGCCCGACGAGGCGGACGAGTCCGAGGACGGCTTCTCCGCACTCACCGAGCCGGAGCGGGAGTCGTTGCGATAGAAGCCGGAGCCCTTGAAGACGATCCCGACCGAGTTGAACACCTTGCGGAGCTTGCCGCTGCAGTTCGGGCACTCGGTGAGGGCCGGGTCCGAGAAAGACTGCACACGCTCGATCTGCTCGCCACACTCGGTGCAGGCGTACTGGTACGTGGGCACTGGTCCTCCGCGTCGCTGTTCAGGGTCTCTTGGCACTCGCCGTCCAAGAGTGCCAATGCTGCGTCATCGGAGTTTATTTCGTCCAGTCCGGGAGCTCACTGAGCCCCTCCGCGGGAGTGACCGCCGCCCCTACGCGGCGGTCGTGCGCCTCGGCGGGCACGTCCTCCAGCAGCTCCCCGTCGTGCAGCAGTGCGACGGTCAGCGCGCCCGGCCCGCGTCCCGGATCAGCGGAAACACGGCTCAAGGCGCGGTCGTAGGAGCCGCCGCCCCGGCCCATGCGCATCCCGCGGCGGTCGACGGCCAGGGCCGGCACCACGACGAGATCCGCCCGGGCGACGGCGGCGACGCCGAGTCGCGGGCCGGTGGGCTCGAGCAGCCCGCGTGCCCCGGCGCGCAGTGACGACGGCCCGGCATAGGCCGCCCAGTCGAGATCGCCGTCGGGGAGCAACACCGGAAGCAGAACGGCAGGAGTGTGGGCGAGGCTCGGAGCGGGCGGGAAGGAGGGTTCGGATGCGAGCGCTTGCAGCAGCGTCGCGGGCAGGTCGGCGCCGCCCGGCTCCGAGCCGAGCGGAACATAGGCGGCAATCACTCGGGGTGAGCGGGCCGCTATGAGCGCGTCGAGGGTGTCCTGGAGGGTTCGCGCTGCTGAGGCGAGCGCGGCAGCGCCCAGAGATCGACGTGCGGCCAGAAGTCGCGCGCGCAGCGCGACCTTCGATCTTTCCGCGCCACGGGTTGAATCCGGCACGCAACACCCCCTTGGGAAAACCGGCAAACGGTGCGCACTGTGTCAGCATCGCTGCAAAGGCCGCTTCGGGGAGGACGAGTGACTCTGCGTGGCCGACTCACCAGCGCCTTCCTAGCGGTCGTTCTCGGCCCCGTCCTGCTCGGCTCCTTCTTCGTCGGCCTGACCGTCGCCACCGTGAGCCGCGACCGGACGATCGAGCGGCTCGATCATGCCGCAACGACGGTGCGGTCTGCGATCGGTTCGATGTGCCGTCAGTTGCAGGCGGTCGCCGATGCCGTGGCGGTGCTCCCCGCGGACGACCGGCGGACCGCGGCGGACCAGATGGTGGCGCGCGGCCTGGCGTCGGAGGTCCGGCTCCAGGCGACGCCGGCCACCGGGGAGCGCGACTGCGAAGCCCCCGCACGGGATCCGGCGCCGGGCGAGGTGGTGGAGGTCGTCGCGCGCGCGGTCCAGGGCGACCTGACCGTGACAGCGGCGGAGCGGTTGACCCCCGCCCTGGTGCAGCGGCTGGCCGACGCGAGTGGCGCCCGGGTGCGGCTCGCCGCCGGTGGGGGTTCCGGCGCCTACGTGCGGCAGTTGCCCGTACAAGCTGGACAGCCTCTGCCTTTGACCGTGTCGGTGGAGGGCCGTCAACCGGCCGCGCTGTATGTCTTCCTCACGTGCGCGGTCCTGGCCGTGGCGTGCATCGCGATCCTCGCCGCGCGCCGGCTGGCCCGCTCGACCACCCGGCCGCTGGAGGACCTGGCCTGGGCCGCCGGCCGGGTCGCGGCGGGGGAGCTCGGCGTGCGCGTGCCGACCGGCAGGGCGGACGAGATCGGGCGGCTCGCCAGCACGTTCAACCGCATGACCCGGGAGCTGCAGGGCTACGTGCAGGCGCTGACCGCGAGCCGGGACCAGTTGCGCAGGCACCTGGCGATCCTCGGGGACACCCTGTCGAGCACCCACGACCTGCACCGGATCCTCGAGGTGATCCTGCAGACCGCGCTGTCCGCGACCGGTGCCCGGGCGGGGATCGTGCTCCTCGTCGACCAGGCCGGTGACCATCTCGTGGCGCACTGCGCCGAGGGGCTGACCGGGCGGTGGGACGTGCCCCGGGCTGACCTGCCGTCGCTGCGCATCCCGGTCGGGCAGGGCGTCCTGGGCGGCGTCGCGGCGGGCGGGGAGGGCCGCCGGGGGCAGTGCGGGCTCGGCGGCGGGCTGCTCGACGAGCCGGTCGGCCGGACCTATGTGGCCGTGCCCATCCGCGCTCCCGCGACGGTGGGCGACCCGCTCGTGCCCCTCCGCACTCCCGCGACGGTGGGCGACCCGCTCGTGCCCGGCGAGCCGGCGCCGGCCGAGGCGGGCCGGCCGGCGACGCTCGGGGTGCTGGCGCTCTACGACCGGCTCGGTGCGGACCAGTTCGACGACACCGATCTGCTGACGCTGCGGACGTTCGCCGGGCAGGCCGGCGTCGCGGTGCACAACGTGCGGGTGCACGAGGAGGCGCAGCGGCTGTCGCTCACCGACCCGCTGACCGGCCTGTGGAACTACCGCTACCTGCGCGAGTCGATGCGCCGGGAGGTGGAACGGGCCCTGCGGTTCGGGCGGAGGCTGACCGTGCTCGTGCTCGACCTCGACCACTTCAAGCAGGTGAACGACACGTACGGGCACGCGGCCGGCGACACCGTGCTCGGCGAGTTCGCGCGGCGGATCCGGATCGGGCTGCGCGAGGTCGACGTGGCGTTCCGGCAGGGTGGCGAGGAGTTCGTCGTGCTGCTGCCGGAGACCGACGCGTACGGCGGCATCATCGTGGCCGAACGGCTGGGCGCGGCCGTGCGGGACATCCCGGTGCCCATCGACCCGCGGCGGCCGGAGGGGAACGGGCCGCTGGTGGACCGCGTCGCGATCAGCGTCTCGATCGGCATCGCGGTCTGCCCCGAGCACGGCCGGACCGCTCAGCAAGTCCTCGATGCGGCTGACGACGCGCTCTATGCGGCGAAGAATGCGGGAAGGGACACGTACCGGCTCGCCGAGAACGTGCCTCTCCCGGCGGCCGCTGTGACAGATCCGTCAGTTTCAGTCGGAGTGGCCGATGGGCATCCAGATCACTCGGGACCCTTCGAAGGCGCGCCCGGTGGGCCACAACCGCCGCGACAGGCGCGCGGCCGATAGTCTCGCGGCATGTCCGGGCACGAACTCAGCGAAGGTGCGGTGACCCCTCAGATGACCACGCAGGCACAGGCGACAGGCCGTCGAGCCGTGAAGGCCGTCATTCCGGCGGCAGGACTGGCCACCCGTTTCCTGCCCGCTACCAAGGCCGTGCCCAAGGAGCTGCTGCCCGTCGTCGACCGCCCGGTCCTGCAGTACATCGTCGAGGAGGCCGCGGCAGCCGGCATCACCGACGTGCTGCTCGTGACCGGCCGGGGCAAGACGTCGATGGTCGACCACTTCGACAGGCGGCCCGACATCGAGGCCCGGCTCGAGGCCAAGGGCGACCAGGCCCGCCTCGACGCGGTGCGCCGCACGAGCGACCTGGCCGACATCTACACCTGCCGCCAGGGTGAGCCGCTCGGGCTCGGCCACGCGGTCGGCACGGCCGCCTCGCACGTCGGTGACAACCCGTTCGCCGTCCTGCTCGGTGACGAGTTCGTCGAGGAGGACCAGCCGCTGCTGCCCGCGATGCTCGACCTGCAGGCCGAGACCGGCGGGATCGTGCTGGCGTTCATCGAGGTCGCGCCCGAGGAGACCAGCCGCTACGGCATCGCGTCGGTGCGACCGTCCGAGCACGGCGAGGACATCGTCGAGGTGACCGGCCTGGTCGAGAAGCCGTCGCCCGAGGAGGCGCCGAGCAACCTGGCAGTCGTCGGGCGCTACGTGCTCCCCGGATCGATCTTCGCGGCGATCGCCGAGACCAAGCCGGGCAGCGGCAACGAGATCCAGCTGACCGACGCGATGGCCCAGCTGCTGGCGGAGGGCACGCCGGTGCACGGCATCGTCTACCGCGGGCACCGCTACGACACCGGCATGCCGCTCGGCTACCTGCAGACGGTCGTCGAGCTGGCCGCCAAGCGCGAGGACGTCGGCCCGCAGTTCCGCCAGTGGCTGACCGAGTTCGTCGCCACGGAAACCGGCGGTGCCCGGGGATGACGGCCACGGCCGATGCCGAGGCGGCCGCCAACGAGCTGATGCCTCTCGCCACGTACCTGGGCAGCGTGCTGCGCAGGCTCCGGGCGCTGCCTCCGCTCGACCTCGACCTGACCCAGGCGCACGGCAACGTCCTCGCGCACGACGTGTTCGCCCCGCACCCGTACCCCGCCTTCGACCAGGCGGCGATCGACGGGTACGCGGCGCGCTGGGAGGACCTTGCCGCCGCCGGGCGGATCGGCTCGCACCCGTCCATCGGCACGTTCGAGGGCGGGCCGCGCCCGGTGCGGCTCAACGTCGTGGGCGACCTCGGCGCCGCCAGCTGGCGGCCGGTCCGGCTGACCCCGGGGACCTGTTTCTCCGTGGCGGCCGGCGCGCCGCTGCCGATCGGCGCCGATGTCGTCGTGCCCGTGCAGTGGACCGACCAGGGCATGGCGAACGTGGAGATCATGTACGCCCCTAAGCGCGGGTCGGGGGTGCGCCGGGCCGGCGACGAGCTGCCCGTGGGGCGGGTGCTGGCGCCGGCGGGCTCCTATGTCACGCCGGCCATGGTGGCCGTGTTCGCCGCGTCCGGGATCGGTCACGTGGTGGTGCGGCCCAGCCCGCGGGTGGTCGTCGTGGCCACCGGTGATGAGCTGGTCGACGTCGGCCGGCCCAGCCAGCCCGGCCAGATCGTCGACGCCAACTCGCACGCGCTCACCGCCGCCGCGTTCGAGGCGGGCGCGCTCGCCTACCGGATCGGCAGCTGCGACGACGACCCCGAGGGCCTGCGCGGGCTGCTCGAGGACCAGACGCTGCGGGCCGACCTGATCATCACGACCGGCGGGACGGGCACCGGGCCGGGCGACATGCTGCGGCGGGTGCTGTCCCGGCGGGACCCCGGCCGGGGCACCGTCGAGTTCACCGACGTCGCGCTCTGCCCCGGTGCCACGCTCGGGTTCGGGACGGTCGGCGGCGAGGAGGTGCCGGTGGTCTGCCTGCCCGGCGAGCCCGGCGCCGCCCTGATCGGCTTCGAGGTGCTGGCCCGCCCGATCATCCAGCTGCTCGCGGGCGCCGAGCCGGTCTTCCGCCCCGGCGTCAAGGCGCACCTGCTCGAGACGGTGTCGTCACCCGGGGGGTTGCGCGAGTTCCGGCCCGCCCACGTCGCGGAACGGCGTGGTGGCGGCTACACGGTGCAGCCGCTGGCCGGAGGGCCGTACACTCTGTCCGGCCT
>CAKUMG010000393.1 GCA_934667465.1 uncultured Actinoplanes sp.
ACTCCTCTATGCGGCGCAGCTGGTGCCGGGCCAGGGCCAGGTTCGCGCGGGACTTGCTGAGCGCCAGGTAGAGGAAGAGCGAGTACCCGCGGGCCGAGTTCAGCTGGCGGATCAGGTGGTACTCGGAGTCGAGCGTGATGAGGATGTCCTCGATCTCGTCGCGCACACCGACCATCTGCAGGGTGCGCATCTCGGCCCGGACGACGTCGGTGTTGCCCGCCGACGCCACGTTCATGTCCCGGTCGGGACCGCCGCCGGCGACACCGAGGGTGAGCCCGCTGTCGTAGTCGACCAGCGCGGCACCGATCGCGCCGTCGATGGTCATGGCTTCCTTGAGGGCCGTGTCGATGTCGGCCATGGTTCCTCCCCCGTAGCTGAGGGTCCGCGATCCGCCCGGCCCGCAGGCCGGTTCCGGAGCGAACGATCCTCATGTCACATTTCAAGATCACCATAGCAGAGAGCGATGCATTCTTGCATCGACGGGCACCACTGCCGTCCGCTCTGGACGGCGGCATATCTCCTGGTGACGGGGTGGAAGCGGCACGTGATCGACGTGTACGCCCGGCGGGTGCGCCGTCGCGACAAACGCACGCAGAGTGATGTCGATCGACGGCGCTTCGGGCGCGGGGAGCTCACGGTGCCTCGGGGGCGCGGGGAGCTCACGGTGCCTCAGGGGCGCGGGGTTCCCGTTGGGGCGAGCGCGCGGAGGCGGTCGACGAGGGCGGTGACCTCGCGCAGGGCGGCCGGGTCGGTGCGGCGGCCCGCGGTGTCGACGACCTCGGTCACGCCGGCCAGCAGCTCGGCGGCCTGGTGCGGGTCGCCGAGCTGGGCGAGGGCCTGGGCGGCGAGCCAGTCGCAGTACGCGGGGGCGGCGCCCGCCGCGCGCAGCTGCTCGGCCAGGACCAGGCACACCTTGTCGTAGCCGTTGGCGAGGACGATCCGGGCCAGGCCGTCGGTCGCCTGCAGCCACTCCGGCGTGCCGGGAAACATCTCGCGGATCAGCTCGTACGTGTCGACGGCCTCCTGCCTGCGCTCCGCCGCCGCACAGTCGCGGCCGAGCGCGAGCAGCGTGCGCGCCACCTCGCGCCGGTCCACCGTCGCGCCCTGGGCGGCCAGCTCGTCGAGGGTCCGGCGGGCCAGGGTCAGGTTGCGCTCGGCCCGGCGGATCCGGTCACCGTACGTGGCATGGCCCAGGTGGCGCAGCGAGAGCAGCGCGGGCGGGACGGTGGCCCGGACGGGGGCGCTGCCGTCGGGCCGTACGAGCCGCTCGTGCACGCGCCCGGCCCAGCGGGCGGCTCCCGGCCGGTAGATCCGGGTCTCCAGCTGCCGGTACGGGCGCGCGTGATGAGCGTCGTCCACCTCCACCAGCAGCGCCTCCGCGGGCGACTCCGCCAGGAACCGGCGCAACCCGTCCGGGTCGGCCGTGACCCGGTGGTCGGCGTCCAGCGCGAGCACCCAGCCCGCGGCGCCGGCGGCCGCGTCGTTGCGGGCGGCCGCGAAGTCGTCGGCCCACTCCCCCCGCGTCACCGTGGCACCGAGCCACGCGGCCAGCTCCGGCGTGCCGTCGCGCGAGCCGGTGTCGTGCACCCGGGTCTCGTCCGCGACGCCGCCGAGGGACTCCAGGCAGCCGGGCAGGTGCTCCGCCTCGTCCCGCACGATCAGGACGGCGGCAAGGTGCGATCCGGTCACTTTCCCCTGTTCGGCGGGTTGCCGCCGCGCCTGAGCGCCCCGCCCCGCCGCGGCCCACCCTGCCCCGCCCCGCCGGCAGCACAAACCGCCCCCGGTCCTCGCGGGCGCGGGAGCATCCGAAGGCCGGGGAGTCCCCCGAGACCCGGCAACACCCGGAGGTCCGGGAACTCCCTGAGGTCCGGGAACTCCCTGAGGTCCGCGACCACCCGGGGCACCGACAGCTCCTCAGGTTCCGAGAGCACCCCACGGTCCGAGACCACCCCGAGCACCGGGACCACCCCAAGCACCGGGACCACCCCAAGCACCGGGACCACCCCAAGCACCGGGACCACCCCAAGCACCGGGACCACCCCAAGGTCAGAGCGCACCCCGAGGGGGCCCGGGCGCGGCAGTCAGGAGGCCGGGCCGGGCCGCGCGGCGGCTTCGGCGCGGCGCAGGCGGCGGCGGGCCAGGAGCATACGGGCGATGTAGGCCGGGCTCGGGGGCGTCCAGCCGAGCTGCTGCCCCAGACCGAGGTCGTCGCGGTTGGCCCAGTGCTCGGCCACCTTGCCGTCGCGCAACGTCGGCATGCCGACATGTCGCACGGGGCCGGACCCGGAAAGCACGCCGGGCGTGACACCGATCGGTGCCACGCCCGGCCCTGCTGCGTACGGGAGAAAGCCGTGCGCGGATGAAGCCGCGTACGGGATGAAGCCGCGTACGGGATGAAGCCGCGTACGGGATGAATCAGTGGGCCATGACCGGCGCCGCGTCCGGGTCGACCTCGAGCGGGCCGCTGCGGAACAGGGCGGCCGCAATGACGGCGGCGGCCAGGAAGAACGCGGCCGACCACCAGAACACCGTGTGGTAGCTGGCGAGCTGCGCCTCGATGGCCAGGGTCGGCGTCGGCGTCTTGCCCGCGGCGAAGTCCGTGGCGGCGCTGGCGGCGAACGAGCTGAGCAGCGCGGTGCCGATCGAGCCGCCGATCTGCTGGACCGTGTTGATCATCGCGGAGGCCACGCCGGCGTCGCGGTGCTGGACGCCGGAGACGGCGGTGTTCTGCGTGGGGGCGAAGATCAGGCCCAGGCCGAGGCCCACGATGATCAGGCCCGGGAGCACCCCGGAGACGTACGTGGAGTCGAGGTCCAGGCGGGTCAGCAGCGCCATGCCGCCGGCCGCCATCAGGGCGCCGACCGGGACCAGCGGGCGCGGACCGATCCGCGGGGTCAGCATCGAGCCGATCGTGGTGGCCGTCAGCATGATGCCGCCGAGCATCGGCAGGAACGCGAGCCCGGTCTCCACGGGCGTGAACTGCAGCACCGCGGTCAGGTAGTACGTCAGGAACAGGAAGATGCCGAACATGCCGGCGCCCGAGATGGCGAAGACCGCGTACGAGCCTCCGCGGTTGCGGTCGAGGACCACCCGCATCGGCAGCAGCGGCTGCTTGACCCGCAGCTCGATCAGCACGAACGCGAGCAGCACGACCACGCCCAGCACGATCGGGCCCAGGGTCCAGCCGGCGGTCCAGCCGTCGGTCTCGGCGTTCGCCAGGCCGTAGACCAGCGACACCAGGCCGAGGACGGCGGTGACGGTGCCGGCGATGTCGAGCCGGCCGTGCGCGGGGGTGGGCTCGTCGCGCAGCTTGAGCATCGCGCCGGCGACGGCGATCGCGGCGATGACCAGGTTGACGTAGAGGCACCAGCGCCACGACACGTACTCGGTGAGCACGCCGCCGAGCAGCAGGCCCATGCCGCCGCCGGCGCCGGAGATGGCGCCGAAGATGCCGAACGCCTTGCCGCGCTCCTTGGGCTCGGTGAACGTGATCGTCAGCAGCGACAGCGCGGCCGGGGCCAGCGCGGCGCCGAAGACGCCCTGCAGCGCCCGGGCGACGATCAGCAGCTCGAGGTTCTGCGCGGCGCCGCCGAGCGCGGAGGCCAGCGCGAACCCGACCAGACCGATCAGGAACATGCGCTTGCGGCCGAAGAAGTCGGAGAGGCGGCCACCCAGCAGGAGCAGACTGCCGAAAGCGAGGGCGTACGCGGTCACGACCCACTGTCGGTCATGGTCGGAGAACGCGAGATCGGCCTGGGCCGTCGGGAGCGCGATGTTCACGATGGTCGCGTCGAGCACGACCATCAGCTGGGCCAGGGCGAGCACGACCAGCGCCCACCAGCGCCCGTTACCGCCCGAGTCCGGGCCGGCCGCGTGCCGCGGGGCGTGTTCGTCAGTTGCTGTGCTCATTGCCGGGCCTTCCCAGAAAGTTGAGGGCTGTCCTCCACATCGGCAGGCTACCCGGTCAAGTTGAGGTATCACCTCCGTTTTCGTGTACGCTGCGACACATGACTGCCAGCGACGTTGCCGTGACCCGGCCTTTGCGGCGTGATGCTCAGCGCAACCGGGAGCGGATCCTGGCCGCGGCCCACGAGGTCTTCGCCACCCGGGGTTTCGCCGCCACGCTCGACGACGTGGCGCACCACGCGGGCGTCGGCGTCGGCACGGTCTACCGGCGCTTCCCCACCAAGGAGGCGCTGATCGAGGCGGCCTTCGCCGACCGGCTCGGCGAGGTCGTGGCGGTCGCCGAGCAGGCCGCGGACGCGCCGTCGGCCTGGGACGGGCTCGTCGAGATGCTGACCCGCGTCACGGCGCTGCACGCCACCGACCGCGGACTCCGCGACGCCGTGCTGAGCCTCGACAAGCACCACTTCGCCGGCGTCGAGCAGCGCCTGCGCACGCTGGTCGAAGGGCTCGCCGAGCGGGCCAAGGCGGAGGGCACCCTGCGCCCCGACTTCGCGGCGACCGACCTGCCGATGATCCTCAACATGATCAGCGAGGTGGCCCGGACCTGCGGCGGGGAACGCCCCGACGCGTACGGGCGCTATCTGCGGCTGATCATCGACGGCCTCCGCGCCGGCTCGGCCTGCACGCCGCTCGGTGAGCCGCTGACCAGCGACGACGTGGCGGCGGCGATGACCGCCTGCGTGCCGCCGACCGAGGGCCGGCGCCAGTAAGAGCCGCCGCCATGCGCACCGGCGGAACCGGGCTGGTGCGCGGCGCGTACGTTATGTCGGGGAAGCTCGACCGGCACCGCGCCGGCGGCCTCCCGCAACCCAGACGCCGCACCGGGGGACTACGCATCGTGACCACCGACCGTCCCGGCCCGCAGGGACCCGTGGCCGGAGCCGGCCAGATCTCCCGCCGGGAGCCCGCTCCCGGCGCCCGCCCCAACGCCGGTGCGCTCCCTCCGCCGGGTGCGCGGCCCTCCGCCGGCCCGCGGCCCACCGCCGGGGCGCTGCCGCCTCCCGGTGCGCGGCAGGCCTCGGGTGCGCTGCCTCCCCCGAACGCGCTGTCCGCGTTCCCGTCGCTCGACGACGAGATGACGCACTTCCTGCTCGTCTACAAGTTCGGGCTCGCGGAGATCAACACCAAGGTCACGATCCTGGCCGAGGAGCTGGCGCACAAGGGCCGGGGTAACCCGATCGAGCACGTCAGCCCGCGGCTCAAGACCCCGGCCAGCATCACCGCCAAGGCCCACCGGATCGCGTGCCCGCTCACCATCGACGACCTGCGCTCGCGGATCCGCGACATCGCCGGCATCCGCATCGTGTGCAGCTTCGTCTCCGACGTCTACACGGTCGCCGACATGCTCACCCGGCAGCCGGACGTCAACCTCGTCCTCACCAAGGACTACATCGCCAAGCCCAAGGAGAACGGCTACCGCAGCCTGCACCTGATCGTCGAGATCCCGGTCTTCCTGTCGGATCAGGTCGTCGCGGTCCCGGTCGAGGTGCAGCTCCGCACGGTCGCCATGGACTTCTGGGCCAGCCTCGAACACAAGATCTACTACAAGTACGACCCGGACGTCCCGGCCGCGCTCCGCGACGAGCTGTCGGCGGCGGCGGAGGACGCGGCCCGGCTCGACCAGCGCATGGAACGCCTCCACCGCGAGATCCACGGCCCGCGCCGCTGACCCGCCCGCGCCGCCGGCCAGCGAGAGAGCCGCTGCCGGTCAGCGGGCGGCACCACGAGCCAGGCGCCGGGCCGCGGCGACGTACCGGTCCGTGACCCAGGTTTGCGCCAGCCGTGTCACCGGCCCGCCCATCCGGGCTGGCAAGGACGCGGGCCGGCTGAAGGCGCGGATCCGGAACCGGACGTCGCCCCCGGCCGCCAGCTCGACCACGAAGGACTCCTCCCCCCGCGCGGAATGGCCCCGGCCGCTGCCGATCACGACATCCCGGACCACGTGGTCGTAGCCCGCCGGCAGCGAGCCGTCGCGCGTCGCCCCGGCCTGCCGGTAGGTCAGCTCGGCGGCGGCCAGCTCGGCGAACGTCCCGGCCGATGGATCACGCATCCGGCCACGGTATCCGCCCGCGCGGGCTCACCGCGGCCCGGTGGGCTCAGTG
>CAKUMG010000394.1 GCA_934667465.1 uncultured Actinoplanes sp.
GCCAACACCGAGGCGGTCGTCACGCCGGTGCCCGAGATCGCCGCCGCCGAGCACGGGCCGCTCACCGTGCACGACACCCCCGGCACGCCGACGATCGCGTCGCTCGTCGAGCTGGCCAACGAGCGTGCCCTCGACGGGCGCAGCGACTGGACAGCCGCGCAGACGCTGAAGAACGTCGTGGTCACCGTCCATCACCCGGGCCGCAAGGACGAGTTGCTGGCCATCGGCATCCCCGGTGACCGCGAGGTCGACCTCAAGCGGCTCGACGCCGCGCTCGCCCCGGCCACGGCGACCATGTTCGACGACTTCGCCTCCCGCCCCGACCTGGTCCGCGGCTACCTCGGACCGCAGGGGCTCGGCGTCCGCTATCTCGCCGACCCGCGCGTGGCGCCCGGCACCGCGTGGCTCACCGGCGCCAACGAGCCCGGCCGGCACGCCACCTCCGTGGTCGCCGGGCGCGACTTCACGCCGGAGGGCACGATCGAGGCGGCCGAGGTCCGGGCCGGCGATCCCTGCCCGCGCTGCGGCGGCGGCGAGCTGACCATGCGGCGCGGCATCGAGCTGGGCCACATCTTCCAGCTCGGCCGCCGTTACACGGACCTGTTCGAGGTCGATGTGCTCGGCAGCGACGGCCGGCCCGTGCGGCCCACCATGGGCAGCTACGGCATCGGGGTCTCCCGGGCGGTCGCCGCGGTGGCCGAGCAGCACCACGACGACCGCGGCCTGCTCTGGCCCGACGAGGTCGCGCCCGCCGACGTGCACGTCATCGGCGCCGGCAAGGACGGCCAGGTCGAGGCCGCGCTCCGCCTCGCCGCCGAGCTGGAGTCGGCCGGGCTGCGAGTCCTGGTCGACGACCGGCCGCAGCTGTCCGCCGGGGTCAAGTTCACCGACGCCGAGCTGATCGGCATCCCGCGCGCTGTCGTGGTCGGCCGGCGGCTGGCCGAGGGATTCGCCGAGCTGCGCGACCGGCGCACGGGTGAGCGCCGCGACGTGGCTCTCGCGGGAGTGGCCGACGCGCTGCGCGACTGAGCCTTCGGCTGTGCAACGGGGACTGTTTCCACGATGGGTGGTCACCGGCCGCCCGGGGTGTAATCGGAGGGTCGGCCGGGCACCTCTCGATGAGCGGGCGCCCGGATGCCGGGCGCACGGGACGGGGAGGCGTGACATGGCCAGGACGCTGGTGGCGGACGTGATGACCCGGCGGGTCGTCTACCTGCCGGGCGACACGATGCTGGACGAGGCGGCGCAGGCGATGCGGGATCAGGGCATCGGCGACGTCGTGGTGACCAACGGACCGACCATCGCGGGGATCGTCACCGACCGCGACATCGTGGTGCGGGCGATCGCCGAGGGCCTGCCGCCCCGGACGACGACGCTGTCCACGGTCGCCTCCCCCGAGCTGATCATGGTGGAGCAGGCCGCCACTGTGGAGGAGGCGGTGCAGGCCATGCGGGAGCGCACCCTCAGGCGCCTCCTCGTGTGTGACGCCGACCGCAAACTGGTGGGCATCCTCAGCCTGAGCGACGTGGCGCTGACCCCGGCCTCGTCCTCGGCCACCGCCGCGTGACGCGCGGGCGCCCCGGGTTCCGGGACCGCGGCATGACACGTGGACGTGCCGGGTGCCGGGGCCGCCGCGTGACGCGCGGGCGCCCCGGGTGCCGGGGAGCGCGAGGCGGGGACGGCGCGGGCGACGTAGGGTCACGAACGTGAGCGACATGCCGCCGAAACTGGCCGAGATCGTCGAGGACTTCGCCTCCGCACCGCGCGAGGTCGTGCTCGAGATGCTGCTGGAGTTCTCCGACGCGGTGCCACCGCTGCCGGAGGAGCTGCGCGGGCACGAGGGCATGGAGCAGGTGCCGGAGTGCCAGACGCAGTTCTTCCTCCGGTCCGAGGTCCACCCCGACGAGACCGTGCAGACCTGGTTCGACTGCCCGCCGGAGGCGCCGACCACCCGCGCCTTCGCCGGCATCCTGGCCGAGGGCCTCGAGGGCGCGGGCGCCCGGGAGATCCTCGCCGTCCCGGAGGACCTCTACAGCAGGATGGGCCTCGCGACGGCGATCAGCCCGCTGCGCATCCGCGGGGGCACCGCGATCCTGGGCCGGCTCAAGCGGCAGATCCGCGACCAGCTCGACGAGC
The DNA here is from genome assembly GCA_934667465.1 of uncultured Actinoplanes sp. Taxonomy (GTDB): domain Bacteria; phylum Actinomycetota; class Actinomycetes; order Mycobacteriales; family Micromonosporaceae; genus Actinoplanes. The sequence goes on from CAKUMG010000394.1 coordinate 2,137, forward strand.
CCCCGGCCGAGAGCGGTCCGGCGGCCGGCACGGGCAACGCACCGGCATGAACATCGAGCTGTGGTTCGACGTCGTATGCCCCTGGTGCTACCTCGGGAAGCACCGGCTGGAGTCGGTGCTCCGCGAGTTCCCGGGCGAGGTGACCATCACCTGCCGCGCCTACCAGCTCGACCCCGCACCCGTCCCCGAGCCGGTGCCGCTCAAGCGAGCCATGGCCGCCCGGGTGCCCCAGACCGACCGCCTCCTCGCCCAGGTGACCGAGGTGGCAGCGGCCGAGGGGCTGCAGCTCGACTTCGACCGCGCGATCGCCGCTAACACCTTCGACGCCCATCGGATCATCGCGTGGGCCGCCGGGCAGGAGCTCCAGCTGCTGATGGTGGAGACCCTGCAGCGGGCCCACTTCACCGACGGCGTGGACATCGGCTCGCATGCCGAGCTGGCACGGCTGGCCGGGTCGATCGGGCTGGACGAGCGGGCGGCCCTGGCCTATCTCGGCTCACCGGCGGGCACCGACGCCGTCAACGCCGACCTGGCGGAGGCGCGCGAGCTCGGCATCACCAGCGTGCCGACCTTCGTGATCGACCGGAAGTTCGTCGTGCAGGGCGCCCAGGAGGCTGCCGTCCTGCGCTCGGCATTGGACGAGATCGCCCGACGCGAAGCCGTCGACGCTCCTCTATGACGTTCCACGTGAAACAACATCGTTGGCCATAAATGCGCTGCCGGACCGCGCGGGGCGGCGCATGGCCACCCGCTCGGCCGGATCCAGGCCGTGCCGGGCCTCCTCCGCCATCAGCGCCGCGAGTTCCGGGCCGCGCGCCTCGTCGGGCACCTCGGCGAATCCGAGCCGGCCGTAGTACGGGCCGTTCCACGGAACCGAGCGGAAGGTCGTCAGGGTCACGGCGCCGTGGCCCTGCGCGGCGGCCCATGCCGAGACGTGGTCCATCAGCGTTGCCCCGAGGCCGCGCCGCGCGTACGGGGGATCCACGCTGATCTGCTCGATGTGCGGGAGACCGTCGACGAGGTCGACCAGCACGAAGCCGACCGGCAGGTCGTCCCGCCCGGCGAGGACCCAGCTGCGCCCCGCGTGCACATAGCGAGCGAGCACCGTCGCGGGCGGGACCGGATGCGCTGCGATGTCGGGCATGCCGACCTCGCGGAAGAGGGCGCCGGCCCGCAGCTCGATGGCTCGGAGCGGTTCGAGGTCGTCGATAGTGGTCGCGCGGATCCTCATGCCCGCAGCGAAGCAGACCGGCGGCGTGGGAACCACCGATTTCCCCGCCGTCAGGCCTCCTTGGCGAGTCCCTCGATCACCTCGGCGCCGGGGAGAGCACCCAGCGCCGGCCCGGCAATGGCGATCTTGCTGTGCCGGACGCCGGAACCGATGATCACGTGCGGGGTCGCGACGACCCGCGCGTCCACGAGGACGGGCCAGTCCTTGGGCAGGCCGATCGGCGTGATGCCGCCGTATTCCATTCCGGTCAGGCGGACGGCATCGTCCATCGGGGCGAAGCTGGCCTTGCGGGCGTCGAGCTGGCGGCGCACGATCCCGTTGACGTCCGCCCGCGTGGTGGCCAGCATGATGCACGCCGCATAGCGGACGAGGTCACCGCGGCGGCCGGCCACGATCACGCAGTTGGCCGACTCGGCGAGGCCCACGGCATAGGCCTCGCAGAAGGCCGCCGTGTCGGCGAGGCCGGCATCGATCGGGGCGACCATCACCTGGTCGCCGTCGATGGGGGCCTCGGCGGGCCATACCTCCAGGGCCGCCGCCACGGGCGGGGCCAGCAGGTCGAGCCGGGTGACGGCGGGCTCCAGCTTCAGGGATCCGAACACGGATGTCATCCTGCCCGTAATCGGTCCGGCTAACCAGCCGGGACACTCAGGCGAGAGCCGATCTTGCCGACTGTCAAAGGGTGTGAAGGAAAGACGAAGTGCCCGGGTCGGGACCGTCAGTGGCCTCGCCCTGCTCGCCGGGGGCACGGCCTTCGCCGCCGTCGCCGGGGGCACGCACTCCTTCTTCGCCACGGTGCTGCTGGGCATGCTCACGGTGGGCATGAGCCATGCGCTGCTGACCGAGCTCAAGCGCCAGGCCCGCCGCCGCAACACCGACGGCTGGGCGGCACAGGACACCGTCAACACCGTCCTGCTGGCGAGCTGGGCCGGGGGTGCGCTCGTCGCCGCCCTGCTGGCCGTCGCGCCGGCAGCCGTCCGGGCCGTCGCGCTCGCCCTCACCCTCGGGTACGCCGTGAGCTGCGCCTACTTCGTCGCCGAACGCTGGCGGACGATCGCGGACCTGCCGGCGGAGCCCGTTCCCGAGCCGGTGTCCGAGAGCCACGAGATCCCGCCGGAGCCGTCCCGCCACCAGCGCACCGAGATCACGGTCGCCGATCCGGACGAGGCTCCCGTCCGCCACCGCACCGAGACCAGGGTCGCAGATCCGGACGGGGCTCCGGCCCGGCGGTAGCCGCCACCCCGGTGCCGAACGACCGCTGTGGCGCTGCATGCGTACGGCCGCGGTCTGCTCTTGAAGTGAGGCCTGTCACTCCGGCAGCGGAAGCGCCACGATCATCGGCGGGATGGCCACCAGCGCGGCGTCGCTCGGCGTCATCTCCGGCAGCGGCACCCACTCCAGTGCCAGCGGCTCAGGCCCGCCGACGTGCGGACCCAGCTCCGGCTCACCGTCACCGACCGTGCACACGAACAACGAGGTCAGGCCCGACGGGTAGGGCACGTCCTGAAGATATCGCGCCTCCTTGACCACCAGCCCCACCTCCTCGAGCACCTCGCGCCGCACGGCGTCCTCCGCGGTCTCCCCCGGGTCGATCCCGCCGCCCGGCAGTGTCCACCACTCGCGCAGACCCTGCCGCCGGCTCCGCTCGTGCACCATCAGTACCCGGCGGTCCCGCACAATGATGGCCGCCGCTCGTCTCCGTCCACTCACGAGTGAAGGTTACTCAACGAGACGGGACGGGTGCGCGAAGGAACGGGTACGTGCCCGCGAACGGTCGTGGTCGGGATGCTCACGCGGCTGTCTCGTCCTTCTCGGCGGCCTCGGCCCACTCCGGCGCGAGGATCGACCACACCTGCGTGTCATAGCGGACGCCATGGTGCAGGTAGTTGCCGCGCAGCACGCCGTCCAGGCTCATGCCGAGCCGGCGGGCCACGTTGCTGCTCGCCATGTTGTCGGTGCGGCACTGCCATTCGATGCGGTGCAGGCCACGCACCCGGAAAGCCCAGTCGATCATCGTGCGGGAGGCCCGGGTGACCAGCCCACGCCCCTGACCGGCCGGCTCCAGCCAGCACCCGATCTCGGCCACCCCGGTCGCGGCGTCGAACGTCCTGAACAGTGTGCCCCCGACCAGCGTGCCGTCGAGCCAGATACCGAAGAGGCCGCCCGCGTCCCGGGCCTTCAGGTCGGCGTAGCGCTGCAGGGTGCCCCGGGCCGTTTCCAGGTCGGTGCTCCTGGCCGCGAACGGGATCCACGGGTCGACGGTCTCCCGCGCCCGGTCCATGTGCGCCAGGAACTCCTCGGCCTGCCAGATCTCCAACGGGCGCAGGTCGATCCCGGCGCCGAGCTCGATCGTGAACACGCCCGCAGCCTAGGCGCGCTCCGGCCCGGAACTCAACGCACTTCCCGGCCCGAGCGCCTGGTGGATGAGCGCTGTCAGGTCCTCCGGGGTGATCTCCTGCTGCAGAAAGACGACCCGGTAGACGACGTAGCCCAGCCAGGCCTGCGCGGTGACCGTCACGGGAAAGCCCGGCGACAGTTCGCCCCGGCCGGCCGCGCGCTCGAGGACCACGACCAGGCTCTCGAACCAGGGGTGCAGGATGTCGCGCAGGTCCGCCCGGCCCGCCGCGCCTTGCACAGCTGCAGCCCTGCAGAGAAGATAAAAAATTCCTCAAAGCTGATCCGCCGCTGCGCCGCCT
>CAKUMG010000395.1 GCA_934667465.1 uncultured Actinoplanes sp.
GTCCAGGTGGTCACGGAGCAGCCACGCCAGCCGCCGGATGTCGCCGTCGCGGCCCTGCTCGATCGCCTGCGCGGCGACGGCGAGCAGCGCGTCGTGCTCGGCGGTGAACCAGTCGCGCGCCGCGGCGTCGGTCACGACAGAGATCCACGCCCCGGCCGCCCCCGCCGCCGGCGGCTCGCGGTGCGGGTCGAGCCGGCGGGCCGCGGCCACCCCGGTCGTCAGGTAGTGGTCGAGCAGCCGGGCCTCGAGATCCACGTCGCCGCTCTTGTTCCCGGCCAGGAGGGCGGCCTCCTGCGCGGAGAGCCGCAGCGCCGCGGCGAGCTGCCGCACCGAGCTCGCCCGGGGCGCGGTGACCCTGTTCCGTTCCAGGTCGCGCACCATGCGGGTGCTGAGCCCGCTGCGCAGCGCCAGCTGCTCCTGGGTCAGCCCCGCCCGCTGCCGATGCCCGAGAATCCGCTCGCCGACCGTGCTCTGCCCATGCGTCATTGCGGCCCCACCCCCGTGCGCGCCCCGGCCTGCCGCAGACCCTAGCGAACGAAGGTCATCAATGTTGCCCCCGTTTTCCCGCGCCGGGTCTTGTCGAGGTGCCGTGAGCCTCCCTACCGCGCATACCCGCGGCCATAGTCGAGGGCTGCGCGCACGGCCTCACTGGATCCCGAAGGCCTGACAAACATGATCGATCGTCCGTTCGTCCCGTAGTTTGCACACGGTCACCTGCGAGGCGAACAAGCCCTTCTGCCACACCGCATCGGCTAGCGGGCGGGTCTTGACCCACTCGACTGGCACCACCCACTCACCCATGTCCCCGTCGGCCGCCGCATGCTCTTTCATCCACGCGGGCACGTCGGGCTGCTCCAGCACAGAACTCCCGTCGACCATCACGGCGGCGAGAGGCTGAAGAGCTCCCGTCACTACGCCGATCGCTACGTAGCCGGCGCTGCCGACGTACGCGAAGACCCGGTTGCCTTTGACCAGATTTCGTAAAGGCTTCGTGTAGACAGGACCGCCACCGGCCGACACAAACCCGTACTTCTCACACGTCGGCCAGCGGTTGTGTCGAGCCGTCGTACCAAGAATCACGTAGTAGTCCTGACCGTTCCAAGGACGCACCTTCGTGCCTTTACTACCTCGTTTCGCCTCGGTCTCCTCCGTCGGACGAAGCCAAGTCCGCGCCAGGTACTCGTGGGGCCCGTCTTTGAAGTGCCGGAAGAAGACCGCATTGAGGGGCACGTCGTACCGGCTCGCAAGGTACTCGACGATGCGATCCGACGCCGCGTCCAGCTCGGAGGCGACGATGGTCAGCTGCTGATCCGCATTGAACGCGTCGGGGATCGCCGCACTGAAATGGTCCGCGAACGCCTCGTCGAGGCTGCCCCCGATCTTGGCTGCGAAGATCTCCGCGGCGCCCGCGAGCGTGACATCCTGCGCCCAGGAGCCATAGTCCAGGATCTGAGCGACCACCTCTCGCGGGGTGCGGTCCCGTTTCACCTCAATGACGTGGATGCGGCCTTCGGCATCCACGCCGAGAACGTCGACGAAGCCGCCGTACTCCGTCGGCACCTGCCGGCCGAGGACCATGATGGGCAGACCGATGAGAGACGGATCGTTCACGATCATGGTTTCGAGGCGTTCTTCGAAGTCCAACCGGCTGCTCTCCAACAGCTGCGGGCCCTCACTCGTCATCCGCCACATCGCCATCTCGACCGGCATCAGCCAAACCCTTTCGGTCGGTTCTCAGATCGATGGGTGAGGATCTCACGGCGACCGCGGAACAGATGGCCGGACTCGCCGTTCCGCATTTCCTTCCTTCTCGGCACAGCCCCGATCACGCTCCCGAACATCGGCGGATACCGGCATTGATCGCCCGTTGTCCCGGTCGCCCGCCTGTTCTGTTTCCGCTGATCGGCCTGGGAGTGACGAATCGACCCCCCGCCTGAGCTGGGCGAACGGTGACCGGCCAGTTTCTGACAGGGGGTGCGGGCCACGGCGCGTGGTTGCGTAACCGAGTGCTCACTCGTCGCGTGTGGATTGCGGCCCTGGCCGTCCTCGTCAGCCCCTTGATCGTGGTGACTCCGGCGCGGGCCGCGGTCACGCCCGTCGCGCTCGTGAACTTCCAGCCGGCCGGGGCGCCGGTGCCCGCCGGGTACACCGCGGACACCGGGGCCGCGTGGAGCGCCGCCCGCGGGTCCGGGTGGGTGGCGCGGGCGACGTCGGCGCCGCTCGACCTCACCCGCAACACCCGGGACCGCGGGCGTGGCACGGGCGACCCGCGGCTCGAGACGCTGATCCACCTGCAGTACGGCGACACGGGCGGCACCAACGGGGTAGCGACAGCGGGGGCGTGGGAACATGCGCTGCCCGCAGGCACGTACCAGGTGACCGTCGCGACCGGGGACGCCGGGACCGCCACGGACAGCTCGCACTGGCTGAGCATCGAGGACCAGAACGCGGTCGCGGCGTTCGTGCCGGCCGCGGGCGCGCGGCATGCGACAGCCACGCGGACGGTCCGGGTCACCGACGGGCGGCTCACCCTCAGCCCGGCCGGGGGCACCAACACGAAGCTGCACTACGTGGACATCGCCCGCGTGACGGAGGCGGAGCCCTCCCCCGCCGTACGCACGAGCACGCCCGCGAACGGCGCCACCGGTGTCCCCGTGACGTCGAGCGTCGTGGAGGACCTGATCCTGCCCGGCGGGGGTGTCGACCCGGCCACGCTGAGCGCGTCGACAGTGACGCTGACCCGGGTGCGCGACGGCGCGCCGGTGGCCGCGAACGTGATCACGAGCGGCGGCGGGGACGTGGTGAACCTGTCGCCGGCTGCTGCCCTCGCGCCGCTGACCGCGTACCGGTTCAGCCTGTCCTCGGGGGTGCGCGACGTGCGCGGGCGCGCGTTCGAGCCGTACTCGATCGTCTTCACGACCGGAAACGCCCAGGGTCCCGGCGGCTCGGCGGCGTTCGACAAGGTCACCGGGGTCGCGACCGGCGTGTCCTTCACCACCGTCGTGAAGGGTCCCGACGGCTTCCTCTACGCGGGCAGCCTCGACGGCCGGATCTTCCGCTACCCGATCCGCGGCGACGGCACCCTCGGCACGGCGACGGTCATCTCCGCCGTACGGGACAACGCCGCCGCCCTCGGCCTGCCCGGCGCACCGGCCCGGACGATCATCGGAATGGCGTTCGACCCCGCGGGCGCGCTCTGGGTCACGGACAACTACGAGTTCGTGGGCCCGCTCAACGTGCCGGACTGGTCCGGGCGGATCGGCCGGCTCACCGGCGCGGCGCTCGGCACGTACACCCCGATGATCGTCGGTCTGCCCCGGTCCGTGAAGGATCACGAGACCAACTCGCTGGCCTTCGGCCCCGACGGCGGACTGTACGTGTCGCAGGGCGCGAACAACGCGATGGGCGCGCCCGACGCGACCTGGGGCAACCGCGCCGAGTCGCTGCTGAGCGCCGCGGTGCTGCGGATCGACCCGGCCCGGCTCGGGGCGGCGCCGCTCGACGTGGGGGCCGGCTACAACCCGTACGCGGCCGGGGCTCCGGTGACGGTGTACGCGTCCGGCGTACGGAACGCCTTCGATCTCGTCTGGCACCGCAACGGCCACCTCTATGTCCCGACCAACGGCTCGGCGGCGGGCGGCAACGCCCCGGCGACCCCGTCCCCGCTGCCCGCCTCGTGCGCGCGGCGGGGCTTCACCGGACCGGCGGTGCCCGCGCTGACCTCGGTGCCGACGTCCGAGACGGACTACGTGTTCGACGTGAAGCCGGGCCGCTACTACGGGCACCCGAACCCGTCGCGGTGCGAATGGGCGCTCGCGGGCGGCAACCCCACGGCGGCGGTGGACCCGTTCGAGGTGACCGCGTACCCGGTCGGCACGCCGCCGGACCCGTTCTTCGACCTGGCGGGCACGTACGACGCGGGGCTGCACGCGTCCGCGAACGGCACGATCGAGTACCGCGGCGGCAGGCTGGACGGCAAGCTGCTGGTGGTCCGCTACTCGGCGGGGCAGGACATCGTGACGTTCGACGTGGCCGCGGACGGGAGGCTGAGCAACCGCACCGCGGGCATCCCGGGGTTCACCGGGTTCAGCCAGCCGCTCGACGTCACCCAGGACGCCGCGACGGGCAACCTCTATGTGACCGAGCTGGGCGCGCGGCGGATCACGCTGCTCAAGCCCAGACCCTAAGGTGCCTCGCACAGTTTGCGGAGGGCCGCGGCGTCGGCGGGGTCGATCCACTCGTACGTGCCGCGGAGCTGGTCGGCGCGCTGGTCCACGGGGGTGACGGTGGCGGTCATGTCGCCCCAGGGCATGGTCACGTGCAGCAGGACACGCAAGACCCCGTCGGGGAGGTACGGGCCGTCGGCCCCCGTCGCGCGCAGCAGCAGCCCGGTGGTCGACACGTCCTCCACCTGGCCGTGGACCCGGACCAGCCGGCGCCCCGGCACGGAGTCGAGCTCGGCGGTGCCCGTGGCCGGATAGGCCCCGGGCCGCCGGGCGGCGCCGCGCCGCTGCACCACGTCCGTGGCGGGCTCGCCGGTCACGGTGAGCAGCCCGTCGCGCAGCTCCGCCTCGACCCAGGTGACCCCGGCGCTGCTGACCAGCTCGAGGATCCCGAACCGCCGGGTGCCGGGCCCGTCCAGCCCGAGCACCGGCACGGGCGGCAGCTCCGCGACGAAGTCCGCCGCCACCTCGGCCAGCGAGATCAGCACGAGCGGCTGCTCACCGGGACAGCGCAGGGTGAGCGCACTGCCCGCCGGCACCGTGACCATGGTCCCCCCTCGTCGTCCCCTCCCCCGACGTTCTCACGCCCGCACCGGCCGGGGCGGCGAATCCCGCGATCCGCACCCGGGCCCGTGCGCGGCTGTTCACGCGCCGTTCCGTCCGGTGTCGCACAGCGGCGGACGGGACCGGCTTGCATCGATACGACGGTGACGGTCGCCGTCAGTCGTGGAGGCATGGTGAGGAGCAGACGTTCGAGGCGCTGGCGGCAACCCCCGGCCACCGCACCCTGTACGCCGGCATGGAGGGCCCGCTGTCCGCCGACGGCCGCGACGCCGAGGGCCGGGGCCTGCAGCGCATCCTCCGCTACGCCGGCCGCGAGTCGGGCGCCTACCAGCCCGTGCGGCAGTACGCGTACCGCACCGACCCGAACCTCGGCCTGGTCGAGCTGGCGGCGCTCGGCGGCGACCAGTTGCCGTCCGTGGAGCGGGGCTTCACCGCGGGCGTCGGCAACACCGTGCGCGTCTACCGGGTGTCGGCCACCGGCGCGCCGGACGTCAGCGGCGCCGCATCGCTGACCACGGTGCCCGACCCGCGCTCGTGGCTCGGCAAGGAACTGCTCGCCGACATCGCTGACTGCCCGCCCTCCGGCGCCACCAGCAAGCAGCCGCAACCCAACCCGCTGCTCGACAACATCGAGGGCGCCGCGCTCGGCGCGACCCTGCCCGGCGGGCGCCGGGTGCTGCACCTGATCTCCGACGACAACGGCAGCACCACCCAGACCGCCCGCGTGTACGCCCTGGCGGTCACGCTGCGCCCCGGGGTGAGCCTGCGCAACCGGGCGCTGCTGTCCGCCACCGCGTACCAGCCGGGCCCGGTGTCGGGCGGCAAGCTGGACCCGGCGCCGGTCTTCGGCATCAGCGCGCCGTTCCCGGGGCAGCCGGTGCCGGGCTTCTCCGCGGTCATCCCGGCACGCGCCGGTGACCTGTCGGGCACGCGGCTGCTCGCCATGCCGGACAACGGGTTCGGCAGCAAGGACAACTCGCCGGACTTCCTGCTGCGCGCCTACGACATCGTCCCCGACTACCGCAGGCACACGATCGACGTGAAGGGGTTCCTGAGCTTCCGCGACCCGGACCGCAAGGTGCCGTTCCCGATCGTCAACGGCGGCACCCGTGAGCGGCTGGTGACCGGCGCCGACCTCGACATCGAGTCGCTGGCCCGCGACGCGCGCGGCGACCTGTGGATCGGCGACGAGTTCGGCCCGCACCTCCTGCGCTCCGTTTCTGTTGCGACGGTCTCGGCACTCCGCCGGGGCCGTCTCCGTGC
>CAKUMG010000396.1 GCA_934667465.1 uncultured Actinoplanes sp.
ATGCAGGAGGGCGCAACGGGCACCATGGTGGAGGATCGGGCGGACGTGCCGGACCCTACAAAGCCGAATGGATTTTGGGAGATGATCGACCCCGACCTGATTGAGAAAATGCCGGAGGACGTGGTGGTTCACGCATGGTTTGAGCCGGATCACCGCTATAACGACCGCATGAGCGCCCTGCGCGACCGCCTGAGCCAATGGGCCAGCATGGATCTTGGCATGGACTTGGGCTCCTTGCAGGTCGAAACGCAGGACGTGAAGGAAGAGGACTGGGCCGAGGTGTGGAAGCGGTTCTATAAGCCCTTCCGCGCCGGAAAAACGCTGGTGGTCAAGCCCACTTGGGAGCACTATGACGAGCAGCCCGGCGATAAGATCATCGAGATCGACCCCGGTATGGCCTTCGGCTCCGGTACCCATGAAACTACCTCCATGTGCCTTGGCTTTCTGGAGGACTATATGACGCCCGGCGCACGGGTCATCGACGTGGGCACGGGCAGCGGCATCCTCGCCATCGGTGCGGCGCTGCTGGGCGCGAAGGACGTGCTGGCTATCGACATCGACCCCGTAGCGGTCAAGGTCGCGGCGGAAAATGTGGCGCATAACAACCTCACGGAGAAAGTTACCTGCGTGCAGGGCAATCTGCTGGAGAAGCACAGCGAGACCTGCGATCTGTGCGTGGCGAATATTATCGCGGACGTGATCTGCGGCTTTGCGGCGCCGCTCAAGAACCATATTACTCCCGGCGGAATGTTCATCTGCTCCGGCATTATCCGTGAGCGGGAACAGGATGTGCTGGACGCGCTGGCCGCCGCTGGCTATGAGCTGGTGGAGGAGCGCAGGAAGGGCGAATGGGTCGCCATGATTAGCCGGAGGCCCGCCTGATGCACCGCTTTTTTGTGGACGAGGCAGGATTTCAGGGCGGTATTGCCCGCTTGGAGGAATCGGATGCACGTCATGCCCAGCGGGTGCTGCGGCTGAACCCCGGCGAAGAGGTCGTGCTGATGGACGGTACGCGCCGCTTTTTGGGCGAGATCACCGACATGAGCGACGGCGTGACATGCCGCATGGTACGGGAGCTGCCGTCCAGCGAGGCGAATTTGCGGATCACGCTGTTTCAGGGACTGCCCAAGGCGGAAAAGATGGAGCTGATCGTCCAGAAGCTCACGGAGCTGGGGGCGGCGGAGGTCGTGCCGGTGGTCATGCAGCGCTGCGTCATGCGCCTGACGGGCAAGGACGGCGAAAAAAAGCAGGAGCGTTGGCAGAAGATCGCCCGAGAAGCCACGAAGCAGTCCGGGCGCACCGTGGAGCTGAAGGTGGACACACCTATCAGCATGAAGCAAATGCTGGCGCGGTTTGCGGACTTTGACGCGGTGCTGGTGCCGTGGGAGGACGCGGCGGGCTATGGCCTGCGGCGCTTCAGCATGGAGCGGCCCGAGGTGCACCGCATTGCGCTAGTTGTGGGCCCGGAGGGTGGCATGTCCCCCGAAGAGGTTCACGCCATGGAGGAGGTCGGGGCTCGGCAGGTGACGCTGGGCCCGCGCATTCTGCGCACGGAGACGGCGGGCATTGCCGCAACGGCGGCGCTGTTGGCGCTCTACGGCGAAATGGAATAAGCAGAACAGAAGAATGAGGGAAGAGCTTGCAGACGGTTGCTTTTCATACGCTGGGATGTAAGGTGAACCAATACGATACCCAAGCCATGCTGGAAAAGTTCAAGGCGGCGGGGTATACGGTGGTGCCCTTTGACGGCCCGGCGGACGTTTATGTATTGAATACCTGCACCGTGACGGGCACGGGCGATAAGAAATCCATGCAGCTGACCCGGCGGCTGCGGCGGCAGAGCCCCAACAGCGAATTGGTGCTGTGCGGCTGTCTGGCACAGCGCATGGGTGCAGAGCTGCTGTCCACGGGGGCGCGGCTGATCCTCGTCGCCCGGCGCCCAGGGCCCCTCGAGGAGACCGCCGCGTCGCTCCGGTCCGCCGGGGTGGCGGTCGAGACGATGACCGCGGATCTCGCCGAGCGGGCGGAGGTGGCCCGGGTCGCCGCCCGGACCGACGCGGACATCCTGGTGAACTCCGCGGCGGTGAACCTGCGTCCCCCGATGGGGGAGCTCGCCGAGGCCGACTGGGACACCACGCTGGCCGCCAACCTCACCGCGCCGTTCCTGCTCGGCCAGCGGCTGGGGCCGGCGATGGCCGGGCGCGGCTGGGGGCGGATCATCAACGTGGTGTCGCAACAAGCCTTCCGGGCGTACGGCAACAGCGGCGCCTACGGTGCGGCCAAGGCGGGCCTGGTCGGGCTCACCCGTTCGCAGGCCGAGGCCTGGTCGCGCAGCGGCGTGACCTGCAACGCCGTCGCGCCAGGCGTGGTGCGCACCCCGCTGACCGAGGAGCTGGTGTTCGGCACCCCGGGCCGCGCCGAGGCCCACATGGCGCGCACGATGATCGGCCGCAATGGCCTCCCCGGGGATTTCGCCGGGTGTGCCGTTTATCTGGCGAGTGATGCCGCCGCCGCGGTGACGGGTCAGACACTCTTCGTCGACGGTGGATATTCCGCAACCTGAGCGACCTGACCCCGGCCCCTCCGACGGGGTAAAGTCACCGCGCTCACTCGGAGGTGGTAGATCGTGGCGGCGATGCTCGCGCACCGGCTGAAGCCTGTGCTCGCCCTGCTCACAGCGGCTGTCGTGCTGCTCGTGGCGGCTCCGGCCGCCCACGCGGCGCCGGACGAGGAGGGCGGAACCAAGGCCCTGCGTACGGCGCTGGAGTCCGCGTCCAAGGGTCACGTCCAGGCGAAGCAGAAGCTGGCTGCCTCCAAGAAGCGGCAGACCCAGCTCAAGGCCAAGCTCGAGGCCGCCGAGGCGAAGGAGGCCGGGCTGCGCGAGCGGGTCGGCCAGATCGCCGTCCGCAGCTACCAGCAGGGCCGGTTCAGCACGATGACGATGCTGCTCAACGGCGACGGCGCCGACGGCTTCATGGAGCGGGCGCTGCGCCTCGACCAGATGGCCCAGGTCGACGGCCTGGTCCTCGGCGACTACGCCGAGGCGGTCACGGTCGCCGAGAAGGCGACCAAGGCCATCGAGCTCGAGGTCAAGGAGCAGCAGAAGCAGGTCACCGTCATGGCCAAGAAGAAGCAGCAGGCGCAGAACGCGCTGGCTGCGGCCGGCGGCGGTGCCAGCTCGGCCGGCTTCATCAACGCCAACTCGCCCGCGGCCAAGCCCGCACCGCGCAACAGCGACGGCTCGTGGCCCGGCGAGAGCTGCTCGGTGAAGGACCCCACCACCTCCGGCTGCCTCACGCCGCGCACGCTCAACGCTTACCAGCAGTCCCGGGCGGCGGGCTTCAAGCGCTACGCCTCGTGCTTCAGCGAGCGCGCGTCCGGTGAGCACCCCAAGGGCCGCGCCTGCGATCTCTCCGCCGCGACCGGCGGCTTCGAGAACGTCGACGCCTCCGGGGGCGACAAGACCTACGGCGACAATCTCGCCGCGTACTTCGTGAAGAACGCCGACCGCCTCGGTGTGCTGTACGTGATCTGGTACCGGCAGATCTGGATGCCCGGCTCCGGCTGGAGCTCCTACAGCGGTTCGGGCGGCCCCAACGCCACCCACACCAACCACGTGCACCTCTCCATGTTGTAGCGGGCGTCCTGCGGGGCTCAGAAGGTTCCCAGGTTCCCGCCGGTAGCATTCCGCCGATGGAGTCCCCGAGATCCCTCCCGAGCTGGCTGGCCACGGCGCTGGTCTTCTTCTCCAGCGCCGCGACGCTGGTCCTCGAGATCGTCGCGCTGCGCCTCGTGGGGCCCTACGTGGGCGTCACCCTGCAGGTCAGCAGCTCGGTCATCGGCGTCTCGCTGGCCGCCATCGCCTATGGGACCTGGGTGGGCGGGCGGCTCGCCGACCAGATGGACCCGCGGCGGTTGCTGGCCCCGGCGTTCCTGCTGGCCGCGATCGCCACGGCGGTCACCCTGCCGCTGGTCCGCTGGGGCGGGGAGATCCTGCGCGGCGGTGCGGCGCCGGCGGTGCTGCTGCTCGCGGCGCTGGCCACGTTCATCCCCATGCTGCTGCTCTCCACGATCACGCCGCTGACCGTGAAGCTCCAGCTCAGCGATCTGAGCCGGACCGGCTCGGTGGTGGGTCGGCTCTCCAGCGTGGGCACCCTCGGCGGCATCACCGCCACCCTGGGCACCGGCTTCATCTTCGTGGCGGCCCTGCCGAGCAGCTGGATCGTGCTCGTGCTGGCCGGTCTGCTCGCCGTCGCGGGGTTCGCGCTCGCCTGGTACCTCAAGCGCCTCAACCCGGACCTGAAGCCCGAGGGCAAGCCGCGCACCCGGGCGGTGCTCGTCACGGTCGGGCTGATCGGCGGCGGGCTCGGTGCGACCGCGCCGACGCCGTGCGACGTGGAGACCGCGTACCACTGCGCGCAGGTCGTGGAGGACCCGAGCGTGCCGGGCGGGCGGACGCTGCTGCTCAACTCGGCGCGCCACTCGTACGTCGACCTGAACGACCCGGAGCACCTCGAGTTCGCGTATGTGCAGTGGATCGGCGCCCTGGCCGACCTGCAGAAGACCCCGGTCGCGCCGCTCGACGCCCTGCACCTGGGCGGGGGCGGCTTCACCGTCCCGCAGTACATCGCGCACACCCGGCCCGGCAGCCGGCAGCTGGTGCTGGAGCTCGACGGCGGGCTCGTCGACCTGGACAAGCGCGAGCTGGGGCTGCGGACGAGCCCCGAGCTGCGGTCCCAGGTCGGCGACGCGCGAGTCGGGCTGTCCGAGCAGGCCGACGAGGCGTACGACTTCGTGGTGGGTGACGCGTTCGGGCACCTGGCCGTGCCGTGGCACCTCGCCACCCGCGAGATGGCCGCCGACATCGCCCGGGTGCTGCGGCCCACCGGCATGTACGCGCAGAACGTCATCGACTACCCGCCGGACCGCTTCATCAAGGCCGAGCTGGCGACCGTCCGGGCCGTCCTGCCGCACGTCGCCCTGATCGCGCCGAAGGAGGCCCTGGCCGGCGAGATCGGTGCCAACTTCGTGATCGTCGCCGCCAAGCAGCCGCTGCAGCCGGCCGCCATCCGCGACCGGCTCGACCTGGTCGACCAGCCCGTGGAGCTGCTGACGGGCGCTGAGCTCGACGCGTTCGTGGGCGATGCCAAGGTGCTCACCGACGACTACGCGCCGGTCGACCAGCTTCTCGGCTGAACCGGACATCCTTCGCTTTTTCGCGGACCGGCCCTGACAGGGCTGCCCCTCGGGCAACAATCAGCACATGAGGTGGCGCGCGGCGGGGCCGGAGAGGCGGGGCAGCCTCATCGGCGGCCGGTACCGCCTCGTCGAGCGGCTCGGCACCGGCGGCATGTCCGTCGTCTGGCGCGGCCACGACGAGGTGCTGGGCCGGGCGGTCGCGGTCAAGGTGCTGGCGCCGCAGCTGGTCGCCGACTCGCGGTTCCGTCACCGGCTGCGCCAGGAGGCCCTGGCGGCGGCCCGGCTCTGCCACCCGCACGTCACCGGGGTCTTCGACCTGGGCTCGTTCCCGCGGGACGCCGGTGAGGGGCAGACCGCCATCCCGTACGTGGTCATGGAGCTCAACGACGGCGAACCGGTGTCCGCCCGCCTGAGCCGCGAGGGGGCGCTGCCGTGGCGCGCCGCGGTCACCGTCGCCGCCGAGGTCGCCTCCGCCCTGGCCACGGCGCACGCCAGCGGCGTCGTGCACCGCGACGTCACCCCGGCCAACGTCATGCTCACCGGCACCGGCGCCAAGATCGTGGACTTCGGCATCTCCGGCGTCACCGGCCAGCGTGACGCCGCCCCGGACGGCAGCCTGCTCGGCACCCCGGCCTACCTCGCGCCCGAGCGGCTCGGCGGCGACCCCGTCGCCCCGCCCGCTGACGTGTACGCCCTCGGCCTGCTCCTCTACCGGATGCTGACCGGCCGGCTGCCCTGGCCGGCGGGCACCACCACCGAGGCCCTGCGCGCCCACCTCTACGCGGACCCGGAGCCCGTCCCCACGCTGCCCGGCATGCCGCCCGAGGTGGCCGCGCTCACCC
>CAKUMG010000397.1 GCA_934667465.1 uncultured Actinoplanes sp.
CGCGGTCGGTCTCGTTGTTGTAGCCGAGGAAGTGTTTGAGCGTGGGCGCGGTGCGCAGGTAGAACGGGTGGTCGCCGCGCAGCCCCCGGGCGTAGGCGGTGCCGATCACGCCGGTCAGCCACGGGTCCTCGGCGTAGCCCTCCTCGTTGCGGCCCCAGCGCGGGTCGCGCAGCGGGTTGACCACCGGCGCCCACACGTTGAGCCCGGCGCGTGCCGGGTCCTTGTGGTGGTAGCCGCGCACCTCGTCGCCGACCGCCTCGCCGACCCGGCGGACCAGCTCCGGGTCCCAGCTGCTGGCCAGCCCGACGGCCTGCGGGAACACGGTGGCCGGCCCGAGCCAGGCGACGCCGTGCAGCGCCTCGGTGCCGGTGCGGAACCGCTCCACGCCGAGCCGGGGGACCGGCGCGGAGGCGCTGTCGCCGATCGAGGTTCAGGGCGCCAGTTCCCGCCGCCGCCCGAGCAGGGCAGCATGCCGCCGCCGTGCGACCACCAGCCCCGTGACAGCTGCGACCCCGAGCGCCCCCACCAGCACCGCGAGTCCCCACGGCAACCGCCCCCGGGTCGCGGCGACGACCGCCACGCCCGCGCCGCCGACGCCCCAGGCGCCGAGCGCCATCCAGGCCGCCACGACACGATCCCGCGCGTACAGAGGCGTCTTGCGGGTCAACGCCCACGCCCCGAACGCCGCCCATCCCAGCCCGACCGCGACGAGCAGGGCGAAAGTCGCAGCCGTACGCGCCGGCAGCGCGCGTTCGGTCGCCCAGAGTGACCCGATCAGCCCCGCCCCGCCGAGCCCGGCCAGCAGCACCGCCAGGTAGCCGAGCCGGCGACGCAGGGAAAGCGGCGCGTCGAGGCGCGCGAGGAGGTCCTCGGGGGTCATCGCGGATATCCCTTCTCGATCATCTGCGCCCGCAGCAGGCGCCGGGCCCGGTTGAGGCGCGACTTCACGGTCCCGGCCGGAACGCCGCAGATCTGCGCGCAGATCTCCACCGGCAGGTCGTCGAGGTAGTGCAGGATCAGCACTTCCCGTTCCCGTACGGGCAACGCCGCCAGCAGTTCCCCGAGCGCGGCCCGATCGACCACCGCGTCGGCCCCGTCGGGCAGCACCGCCTCGGTGGCGTCGGCACTCTCGGGCCGGGCGTACTCGGCACGCAGCAGGTCCGTGACCGCCCGCCGCGCGATGGCGAACAGCCACGGCGCGAACCGCTCCGGATCGCGCAGCCGCGGCAGCCCTCGGAAGACCGCCAGCCACACTTCCTGCACCACGTCCTCGGCCCGGCCGTCCCCGATCATCCGCCGCACATAGGTCCACACCGGCTCGTGCCACGCCCGCACCAACTCGCCGAACGCGGCCCGCTCCCCGAGCCGGCACCGCACGATCAGCAGCTCGTCGCCCACCCGTCCCCTCCCCGCCCGCCGAATCCCGCCGACCCCTGGCTGCTCGCCCGTCTCAGGTTCAGTCGGCGCGACGGCCGGAAAGGTTCACGCCGTCAGCGGCCGGAAGCCCGTCAGCGGCCGGAAGTCCGTCAGCCTCCGGAGGGCTGTCGGCGTCCGGGAAACCGTCGGCGTCCGGGAAACCGTCAGCGACTGGGAAGCCATGAGCGCCCGGGAAGCCGTGAGCGCCTGGGGAAGCCCGTCAGCACAGGGGAAAGCCAGGTCACGCGGGCAGCGACTCCAGGGCCGCGGCGGCCTCCAGCGACACCAGCCGCGCGTTCTGCAACGTCGTGACCTGCCACCGATCCTCGCGCAGCGCCACGACGAACAGCTGCATGATGCGCCGCGCTCCCGGCGGCTCCTCCTCGCCGGGCAGGGCGATGGCGGCCCGATGGTGGATCACGCCGAGCCCGGGCTGCACCAGGTGGGCGTAGGGGATCTCGCTACCGACCAGGCGTGAGCCCTTCATGACGGTGTCGAAGACGGGCTGGGTGGCGGCGATCATCTGCTCCCGGCCGCGCAGGATCGTGCCCTCGAACTCGGTGAAGACCGCGTCGTCGGCGAAGTCCGCGAAGAAGCCGGGCGGGTCAGCGCGGTTCCAGGCCTCGACCATGCGGGACGGGATGGTGGTGAGTGAGTGTTCCATGCCCGCCATCGTTTCCGGGGGCGGCGCCGGGCGCGTTGACTCTGCGCGCACGCGTGCCGGACGACAGCGCCGTCGCGTTGTAGCCGTAGGTGGCCTTGAACAGCCTGCTGAAGTGCGCCGGGTCGGCGAAGCCCCAGCGGGCGGCCACGGAGACGACGGTGCGGCCGGTGGTGGCGAGGTCGGCGTGGCAGCGTTCGAGGCGGCGGTGGCGGATCAGGGCGGCCACGCTCAGCGGCTGGTCCTCGAAGAGCTTGTGCAGCCGTCGCACGGACACGTGGTGCGCGGCGGCGATCATCGCGGGCCCGAGGTCGCGGGCGGGCAGCCTCGCCTCGATGTAGGCGGTGATCCGGGCACGCAGCTCCTCGTCGGAGGACGGACGCGGGTCGCCGAGCCGGGCCGTCAGCGCGACCGAGATCAGCTCGATGACCGCGGCGGCGGTCCGGGAGGCCTCGGCGGCGCGGAAGCCGGTCAGCGAGCGCGCCATGTCGCGCGCGAGCGACGACACCAGGGCGGCGGGCCCGCTGTCGCCGGGGATGCGCACGCCCGCCAGCCGGTCGGCGTCGCCGCTCCCGATCCGCAGCGCGTCGCGCGGCACCATCAGCGTCACACTGGTCGTCGCGGTGCTGGCGAAGCGCACCGGCCGCAGCGGGTCGATGAGCACCAGGTCGCCCGGCCCCAGCTCGGCGGCCCCGGCGCCCTGCTCCGCGCGGACCCGCCCGCGGGTGATCAGGTCCAGCTGCCACCGGTCCCGGTCGGTGTCGCGGACCGAGCGTGCGGGCCGGAAGCACTCGCCGGCCGGCGTGACCAGCTCGGCCACCCGCAACGGCCCCAGCTCGCGGCTCACGACCGCGGCGCGGAAGCCGTCGCCCGCATGCCGCCTGCCGTGCAGCGGCGGCAGGCCACTGCTCGCCAGCTGCTGCAGGAAGACCTCCACGCCGTCCCGCGCCACGCCGTCCCGCGCCACGCCGTCACCCACGGAGCCGCAGCCCCCGCGGCGTGGCCCGGAACCCCGCCGTCGTCAGCGCATCCCGCAGCGGCGAAGCGTGCACCGACTCCCCGTCGGCCCGCTCCACCGACATCGCCCCGAGCGCCCCCGACCGCACCGCCGCCGCCAGCGCCTGCCCCGCCGCCAGCAGCGCCTCCGGGTCGTCCATGAAGGAGAGCAGCGTGCGCCCGCCTCGCTCGACATAGAGCACCAGGTCGCCGCCGACCAGGATGACCAGGGCGCCCGCCTTGCGGCCCGCGCGGTGGCCGGTGGCCGGGGCGGTCTCGCCGTTGCCGCTGTCGACGACGCGGTCCGGCCAGGGCAGGGCCGCGCCGTAGGGGTTGGCCGGGTCGGTCGAGGCGAGCACCACCGCGGTGGCGCCGGTGCGCTTGGCGAGCTCGGCCGGCTCGGCGAGCGCGCGGAGGCGGTCGACGGCGCCGGGGACCGCGAACTGGGCGGCGCCGAGCCCTTCGACGAAGTAGCCGCGGCGGGCCGCCCCCCGCTCCTCGAGCGCGCTGAGGACCTTGTAGACGGCCGCGAAGCCGCCGGTTACCCCCTCGGCGGTCACGGCGCCGCGGGTGATGACGCCGTGCCGTTCGAGCAGGAGGTCGGCGGTGAGGGCGGCGCGCCGGGTGGGGTCGAGGTCGCGCTCGGGCAGCCGGGACCAGCGGCCGGCCATCACGGTGGGGCCGGAGCGGGCGGGCATGACCGGGCGGCCGGGCCGGCGGTAGCGGGTGCGGGCCGGTGCGGCCTTGGCCCGGTGGGCGCCGCTGCTGCCGAGCAGGGCGCGCAGCGGGGCGAGGGTGTCGTTGGTGAGCATGCCGGCCCACACGAGATCCCAGACCACGGCCGTGAGCTTGGCGTCGTCGGTGGAGTGGACCCGGTCGGCGAGGCTGCGGAAGAACAGCGCCTGCCCGTCGGCGAGGGTGTCGAGGACCGCCTGGTGCAGCGGCGTCAGGGCCAGCTCGTCGTCGGCCGGTGGCAGCAGCAGCGGGGCGCTGTCGGCATAGGACAGGGTCACCCAGCCGTCGCCGCCCGCGATGCTGCCGGAGCCGGCCCAGAGCACCTCGCCGCTGGCGCAGAGCTCGTCGAGCTGCGGCGGGGCGTAGTCGGTGACCCGGGCGGGCAGGATGAGCCGCTCCCAGGCGGAGGCGGGCGCGGCGACGCCCTGGAGCTGCTCGATCGAGGCGGCGAGCGCGTCGATGCCGCGGGCGTTGCCGCCGATCTGGTGCCAGCGGGGGAGGAACGCGGCCAGCACCCGGGGCGGCACCGGCTCGATCTCGCGCCGCAGGGCCGCCAGCGACCGGCGGCGGAGCAGGCGCAGCACCTCGGCGTCGCACCACTCGCTGCCGGCGCCGCCGGGGGAGAACTCGCCCGACACGACCCGGCCGGTGGCGGCGAGACGCTTCAGGGCCTGCTCGACCACGAAGACGCCGAGCCCGAAGCGGGCGGCGCAGGTGGCGGCCGCGAAGGGCCCGTGGGTGCGGGCATAGCGGGCGACGAGGTCGCCGAGCGGGTCGGCCAGGGGCTCGAGATAGGCCTCCGGCACGCCGACCGGCAGCGCCACGCCCAGCGCGTCGCGGTAGCGGCCGGCATCCTCCACGCCGATCCACCGCTCCTCGCCGGCGACGCGGATCCGCAGGGCGCGCCGGGCGGCGGTCAGCTCCTCGACCCAGGCCAGCTCGACCGAGCGGGCGGTCAGGTCGGCGGCGGAGAGGTCGCCCAGCAGGCGCAGCAGCTCGGCGGCATCCTCGGCGTCGCGCGGCGCCCGCTGGGTGGTGAGCCACTGCAGCTGGCTCTCGCTCTCGGCGACGACCTCGGGGTCGAGCAGCTCGCGCAGGTCGACCCGGCCCAGCAGCTCGCCGAGCAGCGTCGAGTCGAGCGCGAGGGCGGCGGCCCGGCGCTCGGCCAGCGGCGCGTCGCCCTCGTAGAGGAACGCACCCACATAGCCGAAGAGCAGCGACCGGGCGAACGGCGACGGGCGCGGGGACTCGACCTCCACCAGCCGGACCTTGCGACCGGCCAGCTCGCGCATCAGCCCGGTGAGCCCGGGCAGGTCGAAGACGTCCTGCAGGCACTCGCGGGCGGCCTCGAGCGTGACCGGGAAGTCGGCGAACTCGCGGGCCACGTCGAGCAGCTGGGCGGAGCGCTGGCGCTGCTGCCACAGCGGCTGGCGGCGCTTGGGGTCGCGGCGCGGCAGCAGCAGCGACCGGGCCGCGCACTCGCGGAAGCGCGAGGCGAACAGGGCGGACGTGCCCACCGACTCCTCGACGATCTGGGCGATCTCCTCGGGGTCGAACGCGACCAGGTCGGCACCCGGCGGCTCCTCGGCGGTGTCGGGCAGCCGCACCACGATGCCGTCGTCGGAGGGCATGACCTGACCGTCGACGCCGTAGCGCTCGGCGAGCCGGCGCGCGATCGCCAGCGACCACGGCGCGTTGACCCGGGCACCGAGCACGCAGTGCACGGTCATCCGCCAGTCGCCGATCTCGTCGCGGAACCGCTCGACCACGATCGTGCGGTCGTCGGGCAGGTTGCGGGTGGCCTCGCGCTGCTCGCGCAGATAGGCCACCAGGTTGTTGGCAGCCCACTCGTCGAGCCCTGAGGAGCGCAGCGCGGTCACAGCCTCCTCGTCGCCGGCCCGGGTCAGCGCGCGCAGCCGGGCGCCGATGGCCCGGCCCAGCTCGATCGGGCGGCCCGGGGCGTCGCCCTTCCAGAACGGCATTTTCGCGGGCGCGCCCGGCGCCGGCGAGACGAGCACCCGGTCGGGGGTGATGTCCTCGATCCGCCAGGAGGTCGAGCCGAGCAGGAAGACGTCGCCCACCCGGGACTCGTAGACCATCTCCTCGTCGAGCTCGCCGACCCGCCGTCCGCCGGTGCCCTCGCCACCCACCAGGAAGACGCCGAACAGGCCGCGGTCGGGGATCGTGCCGCCGCTGGTGACGGCCAGCCGCTGGGCCCCGGCCCGCG
>CAKUMG010000398.1 GCA_934667465.1 uncultured Actinoplanes sp.
GCGCCAGGGTCCCGGCGACCGCGACCAGCACGCCGGGCCGGCGGCGCGCGGGGGCCGGCCGGGCGGCGGCAGGCTGGTCCAGGTCGATGACACCCATGGCCCGTCAACGTACGGCACCCGCACGCGGTGATGCCCGATCGTCCGCGGGTGACAGGAGGCCGCGGGTGACAAGAGGAAGCGCGGCAACCGGGAGGCAACCCGGGCCCGCGCGGGGCGCACCCGTCGCGCAACCCGCGAGGATTCCGGAGCTTTGCGCGGTCCTTGATCCCGGGTTGAGACGGGCTTGAGACAGCCCGCCGAAGTAGGCGGCATGACTGTCAACCACCTCATCGCCGTTCCCCCCGTCGTCATCGCCGGCCCCCACCGCGCCGAGTGGCAGTCGGGCCCCGCCGCCGTCGAGTTCAGCATCGTCATCCCGTTCCACAACCCGGGTGCCGCGCTGCGCCGCACGGTCGAGCGGATCAGCGACGCGCTCTACGCCCAGGGCATCCTCTTCGAGGTCGTGGCCGTGTCGGGCGGCACCAAGGACGGCTCCGAGCGCACCCTCGACGACCTGGCCCGCACCCGGGTCATCGCCAGCGCCGACATCCAGGACCGGGGCGCCGCGCTGCAGGCCGGCTTCGAGGCGTCCAAGGGCGCCTGGATCGGCTTCGTCGACGTCGACGCGGACGCCGAGGTGGACCCGTACGAGCTGATCGAGTGCCTGCACCGGGCCCGCGAGGAAGCCTCCGTCCCGGCCTGAAGGCACGGCCCGAAGGCCCAACCCGAAGGCCCGACCCGAACGCCCGGCCCGAAGCCCCTCCGCAAGACCCCCATGACCCCGGCCGCGACCCGCGCCCGGGGTCCGGTCTGTGCGAGGCACCCCGTTCGGTTGTCGGGGAGTTGCGGCTTGCGCCGTTCTTGAGTTGTGACAGAGACCACCTTGAGGTGGCGTACCGATGGGACGGACATGACAGCGACGACGCCGCTCACGCTCGCGACGGTCCGGGACCTCCGGGCGATCATCGACACGCAGGCGATCCGCCCCACGTTCCAGCCGGTCGTCTCGCTTCAGGACGGCAGCGTCATGGCGTACGAGGCGCTGGCCCGCTTCGACGACCGGCAGTTCCCGAACCCGGTGGAGGCGTTCACCGCCGCGACCGCGGCCGGCATCGGCGTCGAGTTGGAGCTGCTGGCCCTGCGGCGGGCGTTCGAGCACTTCGACGACATGCCGCCGGGGACCATGCTGACGGCGAACCTGTCGGTGGAGGCGCTGCTCACCCCGCGGGTGCACGCGTTCCTGCTGTCGCACGCGGACCGCAGCATCGCCGTCGAGCTCACCGAGCACGCGCAGGTGCACGACTATCCCGCGCTGATCGCCATCACCGACGAGCTGCGCGGCGCGGGCATCCTGATCGCGGTGGACGACACCGGCGCCGGGTTCGCCAGCCTGAGCCACATCCTCCAGCTGCGCCCGGACATCATCAAGCTCGACATCACGCTGACCCGGGACATCGACACCGACCCGGTGCGGATGGCGCTGGCCCGCTCGCTCGTCGGCTTCTCCTCCGACATCGGCGCGATCCTGATCGCCGAGGGCATCGAGACCGCCCGCGAATACGAGCGCCTGCGCCACCTCGGCGTCCGCTTCGGTCAGGGCTACTACCTGGCGCGCCCCGGCCCGCTGCCCGACCGGGCCCTGATCAGGGCCGGCGCGGACGTCGCCGCCGCCTAATCCTCCAGTCCGGCCTCCGGCGACCGAAGAGACACACGTCCGTCCCGTCGTCACAAGGTTGGAGGTGCCGTGTCCAGGCCACGAGCGCTCGTCGTCGAGGACTCCCCGGAGTTCACGCTGCTGTGCACCCATCTGCTGGAGAAAGAGGGCTTCGACGTCCTGGCCGTCACCGACGGGCACAACGCCGTCGAGCAGGCCCAGCTGCAGAAGCCGGACATCGCCATCCTCGACCTCGGCCTGCCCGACGTCGACGGCATCGAGGTGTGCCGCCGCATCCGGCAGTTCACCGACGCCTACATCATCATGGTCACCGGCCGCACCGACGAGGTGGACAAGGTCGTGGGCCTCTCCGTGGGCGCCGACGACTACGTCACCAAGCCGTTCTCGCCGCGCGAGCTCTCCGCCCGCATCCAGGCGATGCGCCGCCGGCCGCGGACCGGCTCGGCCGCGGGTCCCGGGCAGGCCGTCCGCGAGTACGGCGACCTGCGCGTCGACCCCGAGGTCCGCGAGGTGACCCTGGCCGGCGAGGTCCTGGAGCTGACCAAGATCGAGTTCGGCATCCTGGACCTGCTGTCGTCCGCGCCGCGCCGCACCTTCACCCGCAACCAGCTGCTCGAGGACGTCTGGGGCGACAACTGGTACGGCGACGACCACATCATCGACGTGCACGTCGGCAACCTGCGCAAGAAGCTGGGCGAGTCGGCCTCCGCGCCGCGCTACATCCGCACGCTGCGGGGTGTGGGCTACCGCTTCGAGCCCTGAGCCCTTTGTCAGAGCGCCATGCGATGACGGCCCGGCCGGTGACGGCCGGGCTTTTCCATGCCCTGAAGCAGCCACATCGCGCCGCCGCCGAGCGCGGCCAGGGCGACGGCCCACGGCACCAGGTCGCTGAACCCGGTCCCGGTCTCGGCCGGCGGGACCGAGCCGACGAGCTTGCGGACGCTGCCCGCCGGGGTCTCGCCGGTCACCAGGATGCTGGTGCCGGTCCCCGTGCTCCCCGCGCCGGTCACCCGCAGCACCGTCGTGTCCGCGGCCTCCCGTACGGCCGACGTCCCCTCGACCACGAGCACGCGCAGGGCACCGGCCACGTCGGCGGTGACCGTCCGGTCGTCGAGCGAGCCCACCTGCAGCTGCACCGTCGACCCGCCCCGGAAGCCGACGGCGTAGACGCCGAGCCCGTCCTCCGGCTGCCACTGCACCGTGAGCGCGTCGGCGGTGCCCCCGTAGCCCGGCCCGTCCGCGACGGCCACGCCCGGCGCCACGACGGCACCCAGCGTGGCTGCGGCCAGCGCGAGCGCGCCGGACCTGCGGAGACGAGAGGGGTTCACCTCTCCATGGTGCCACGTTCGCGGTAATTGCCCAGAAGGCGAGGAAGGCCGGAACACAACCGGTCTGCAACCTTGCGACTGGCTTGAGGTAGCGGAAACACTGCGTTGAGGGTCGCCCCCGATCGACACGGGCATGACCGCTTCGCCGCTCCCCAGCACCCCCGCCGCCCTCGAGTCCGGCGCGGGCCGCACGGTGCAGCTCTTCGACGCCTCCCGGCTGTGGTCGCCCGCCGACCCCGCCGTCGAGCTGTCGGTGGTCGTCCCGTTCTACAACCCGGGCGCCTCGCTGCGGCCGACGGTGGAGCAGCTGGTCGGGGCGCTGCGCGAGGAGCGGGTGGCGTTCGAGGTCATCGCGGTGTCGGACGGCTCGACGGACGGCTCGGAGCGCTCGCTCGAGGGCCTCGCCGGCGTCCGGGTCGTGGCCAGCGGTCAGAACCAGGGCAAGGGCGCGGCGCTGCACCTGGGCTTCGCGACGGCCCGCGGCTCCTGGATCGGCTTCGTCGACGCGGACGGCGACATCGACCCCACGCACCTGGTCGAATACCTGCGCCTGGCCCGCCAGGAGAACCACCCGGGTGTGTACGCCGACAAGCGCCACGCGGGCTCGGACAGCGCGTCCTCGAAGTTCCGCAAGCTGGTGTCGATGTTCTACTCGACGCTGGTGACCATGCTGTTCCTGCTGGGCATGCGCGACACCCAGACCGGCTGCAAGGTGCTGCGCCGCGACGTGCTCGCCACGCTGCTGCCCCGGATGCGCGAGCGCCGCTTCGCCTTCGACCTGGAGTTCTTCGTGGCGGCCAAGGCGGCGGGCATCCGCGGCTTCGTCGGCGCCCCGGTCCGGCTGGAGGAGCGGGTGGCCGGCTCCACGGTCACCTCGACGGCGATCCTGCGGACGATCCGGGACACGTTCGTCATCTTCGGCCGGCTGCACCTGACCCGCCAGTACCGGCCGGTTGAGCAGGCCCCCGTCCTGACGACGGCGTCGTCGTGGGAGGAGCAGGCGGTTCGCGCCGCCTGATCCCCCGGGGAGGCGGGCGCGGCGCGGTCCACCACCGCGACAGGTCCCGGCGGTGCTCGAGCAGCCCCGCCGCCACCAGCGCCGCCAGGGTCAGCAGCGAGGCCGCGAGGCCCAGCCGCAGCCACTTCCACGGCGAGTAGCGCACCGTCATCCCCTCCGCGCGGGCGGCGACGGCCACGGTCCCGGCCGCGGTCCGGCGGGTCTCCAGCTCCCCCGCGCGCCAGCCGGGCGACCACTCCTCCGGGATCACCACCCAGCCGGGCGCCCCGGGTTCCACGGCCCAGCTCGTCGAGCTGGTCCGGCGGATCCCGCCCGCCGCCTCCGCCGGGGCCCGGCCGGTGTCCGGGCCCTCCGGCAGGACGGCCTCGGTGCCCAGTTCGTCCCGGGCGGCCAGCGCGACGGCCTCGGGATAGCCGCCGGTGCGCGACGACGCGACGCGGCCGGTGCCGTCGGGCACGACCCGGAAGAGGATCAGCTGCTCGGTACGCAGCACCGCCTCCAGGTCGCTCTGCCGCTCCAGCCACGCGTACGTCTCGGCCTCCCGGTCCCGGGCCAGCGCCACGTAGCGCACCCCGAGCGGGGCCACGAGCCGCCCGAACCGCCCGTGCCCGCCGTCGACGACCAGCCGCTGCACGTACGCCATCCGTTGCGACGACGAGTTCGTGCGCACCTGACCGAGCTCGACGGCGTCGCTGCTGAGCACCGGGCGGCGGAAGAACGCGCCCGCCGGGGTCGCCACCGTGCGCCCGCGGGTGAAGTTGAACGGCTGGTACTGGTGCCAGGGCAGGAACAGCACGGACTCGTCGCCGGCGCCCATGATGCGGTCCGCGGCGTACCAGGCCTGCGGGTAGTGGCTCACCGGGACGCTGCCGCCGAGCCCCCAGAAGAGCGACGGTGCCGAGCCGGCGTAGACGCTGAGCACGGCGAGCAGGGCACCCGCACCGGCCAGCCGCGGGGTCAGGGCGCGCGCCGGGCGGCAGAGGTCGGCCAGCGTCTCGGTGACCACGCCGACGCCCACGGCGTACGCGATCATCGTCAGCGCGACCCATTTCTGCTGCTCCCGCATCGCCTGGAACAGCGGCAGGTGGTCGAAGGCCAGCCGGTAGAGCGGCGCGAGCGGCCCGTGGATGCCCGCCCCGAGCACGATGCCGAGCCCTGCGAGAACCGCGAGGGGCGCCCCCGTACGCGCGTCGCGCCGCCACAGCAGCGCGAGCCCCGCGCACGCGGCCACCACCATCGCCACCCCGGACACCGCACCCACGTCCACCTGCGGGCTGCTGTCCGCGTCGCCACGCCAGAAGCCGCGCAGCGACGCCAGCGTGACCGCCATGCCGCCCGGGCCGGCGTGCGCCGCGTACACCTCGAGGTCGCCCTGCCCCACCCGCACCGTGAGGATCGCCGACAGCACCAGCACCACCGCGTACGCGTAGATGCCCCCGGCACACAGCACCATCAGCACCGTCCGCACCAGGTCACGGGCGCGCGGGCGGGGGAAGAGCGCCACCGCCAGGAGCGCGGCACCGCCGAGCCAGGCCGCGTGCGGGCCGACCGCCATCGCCAGCGCGTACCACCCGGCCGGCCGGGCGGCGAACCACCAGCCGCGGCGCCGCGCCCGCAGCGCCGAGGCGAGCAGCCAGCAGAGCAGCGACACCGCCATCAGGAACGCTGTGTGCCCGGCCTGCAGGCGCTCCACGACGAACGGGTTGCAGCACACGAACAGCGCCGCCGGGTGCCGCCGCCACCGCCCGCCCCCGGCCAGGGCGGAGACGCCGCCGGCCGCCACCGGGAAGAAGCACAGGATGATGATCCAGCCGGTCGCGCCGGGCCCGACGACGTTGCGCAGCGCCTGCGTGGCCAGCCGGTAGGGCATCGCGTCCAGGGCGGCCGGGTCGAGCCCGTAGAGGCCCGGGGTGATCGCCTGGTGCGGGCCGCTGACCCAGTCGAGCAGCAGCAGGTAGCCGTCGCGGGTCCAC
>CAKUMG010000399.1 GCA_934667465.1 uncultured Actinoplanes sp.
ACGGCGTCTGGGACGGCATCGGCACCCTGTGCATCGGTGCGCTGCTGGTCCTGATCGCGATCGTGCTGGCGATCGAGACCAAGAGCCTGCTGCTCGGCGAGGGCGCCAACCCGGAGGACGTCACGAAGCTGGAGCGGGCGATCGTGGCCGGCCCCGGCGTCGAGCGCATCATCCACATGAAGACGCTCTACCTCGGCCCCGAGGAGTTGCTGGTCGCGGCGAAGATCGCCGTCCCGCCGACGGAGAGTGCCGAGGAGGTGGCCCGGCACATCAACGAGACCGAGGTCCGCATCCGCGAGGCGCTGCCGATCGCGCGGGTGATCTACCTCGAGCCGGACATCTACCGTCCGGCCCGGGCCGCCGCGACAGCGGAGACGACGGCCGCCACCACGGCATCGGCGGCGGACAGGGCGACGACAGCTGCGGCGACGGCCGACGAGCGCCACTGACCGCGTACGACATCTGCATCAGGGTTTGCAAAGCAGGGTTTCAAGAAGACAGCCGTCACGGCTGCTCGACCGACGAACGGGAGGCAGCCGTGGCTGCTGTGTTTCCGCTGACCGGCGTGATCCGGCCCTATGCGTGGGGTTCGCGCACCTCGCTCGCCGAGCTGCAGGGCCGGCCGGCGCCCACCGAGGAACCCGAGGCCGAGCTCTGGCTCGGCGCGCACCCCGGGGACCCGTCCACGGTCGACGGCCCGGACGGCCCGGTCAGCCTCGCGGAGCTGATCGACCGGGACCCGGCGGGCCAGCTCGGCGGGAAGGTGACGGACGAGTTCGGCGTACGGCTGCCGTACCTCATGAAGATCCTCGCCGCGACCGCGCCGCTCTCGCTGCAGGCGCACCCCGACGCCGAGTACGCCAAGCTCGCCCACGCGGCCCAGGAGGCCGATCCGGACGCCCCGCGCAACTACACGGACGCGTTCCACAAGCCGGAGATGCTGGTGGCCCTGACGCCGTTCGAGGCGCTCTGCGGCTTCCGTGACCCCGTCGCCGCGGCGGGCGACCTCGCGGCCCTCGGGATCGACCGGCTCGGCACCGTCGTCGACGCCCTGCGCAAGGGGGTCGACGGCCTGCCAGACGCCGTCCGTACGCTGCTCGCGTGGCCGGCTGACGACCGGCGCGCGCTGATCGGCGACGCCGTGGCGGCGGGCACGTCCCCGCTGGTGGCCCGGCTGGCGGAGAGCTACCCGGCGGACCCGGGCGTGCTCGTGGCGCTGCTGCTCAACCACGTGCAACTTCGGCCCGGCGAGGCCATCTGGATGCCCGCGGGCAACCTTCACGCGTACCTGTCCGGCACCGGCATCGAGATCATGGCCGCCAGCGACAACGTGCTGCGCGGTGGCCTGACGCCGAAGCGGGTCGACGTGGACGAGCTGCTGCGGGTGCTGCGCTTCGAGGTGCTCGAGGAGCCGATCCTGCCCGCCACGGAGGTGTCCCCGGGCGTCGTGACCTGGCAGGTGCCGGTGCGCGAGTTCGCCCTCTACCGGCTCGAGCTGGGGGAGGCCACGCCGCCGCAGCGGCTGCCGGGGGAGGGGCCGCGGATCGTCGTCGGTACGCGGGGGGATGTGCACGTGGCCGAGGCGGTGGACGGGACGCCGGTTGCGGTGACGCCTGGGACCGCGGCGTACATCCCGGCGGGCACGGGTACGGCGCTCGCGGCGGGGGTGGGGGAGATCTTCCTGGCGGCGCCGGCAGGGTGACCCTCTGGCACCCTGCCGGCGGCGGGCGACACGCCGGGCTCGGGGTGCGGCGTGACCTCCTCGCGGGGGCTGCGACACGCCGGAGTGGGGGGCTGCGACACGCAGGGGTGGGGGCTGCGACACGCGGGGGCAGGGGGCGTGGCACGCCCGACTGAGCGCCCGTCGGGGGCGCACCCGAAAAGACAAAAACGGATTTTTCCGGATTAGCTTGACATGGCGTGTGCGGAGTGTGAATCTATAAACACGCAGCGTCAATGGTGATCGGGGGGTCCCACGGCGCGCGCGGTACCAAACCGGGGGGATGAACGGGGCGGCGGGTCTTTGACCTGTCGCCTCGTTCGCTGTCCGGGGCTGGTTCTCCGGCGTCGCCGCGGCCTCGCGCCTTGCCGAGCCGGCGTCGCCGCGGCCGCGCACCTTGCCGAGCCGGTCTCGCCGCGGCCACGCGCCTTCGGCGGGCCGACAGTATCGCGGCCGCGTACTGGAGCCGTACCGTCGATGCCTGTGATGATGCCCAGGGTCGTGCCGGCGTCCGGAGGCGGTCGGGATGCCGGACATGGAAAAGCGAACCGGAGGTTGCCGCCACCGGTCCGCTTTCCTGTTTCGCGCCTCGCCCCCGCAGGCGATGCGCCAGGGTGCTGAGCCTCCCGCCCGGCGGCCCGCACCTTCGTCCTTCTCCACCCATTACCACACGCGACCGGCGGATCTGCAAGTGCAGAACGTGTCCTGCAAGTTGCAGACAGCCACCGGTACGGTGGGGTCGTGGTGAGATCGACCTCGATGGCTGCCCGTCGCGAACTGGGCGAGGAACTGCGGCGCCTGCGCGGTGACCGCCGGGGCGCGGCGGTCGCCGCCGCGCTCGGCTGGTCGGAGTCCAAGCTCAGCCGGATAGAGACCGCCCGCACGGGCATCAGCGACCCCGACCTCGAAAGCCTGCTGCACATCCTCGGGCTGCCGCCGGACGCCCGTGCCGACCTGCGCGATCTCGCCCGCCGGGGCCGTGCCCGGGTGTGGTGGGCGCCGTACCGCTCGTCGGTCGCCGAGCGCTACGACGAGTTCGTGGCGTTCGAGGCCGAGGCCGTCCGGATCTGCGAATGGGAGGCCCAGGTGGTCCCCGGACTGCTGCAGACCGACGAGTACGCCCACGCGGTCATCGCGGTCGGTGCGGACGTCGGCGACCCCGAGACCCTCCAGCGGCGTACGGCGCTGCGGATGGCGCGGCAGAGCGTCCTGACCCGCCGGCCCCCGCCCGAGCTGCGCGTCATCCTGGACGAGTCGGCCCTGCACCGCGAGGTGGGCGGCCGGGCCGTGCAGCGGCGCCAGCTCCAGCACCTGCACGACGCCAGCCAGCGCAGCGCGATCGAGCTCCGGGTCCTGCCCTTCTCGGCAGGTGCCCACGCGGCCCTCGGCGAGACTTTCGTCATGTTCGAATTCGCCGATCCGGGACGGGCTCCCGTCGTGCACTGCGAAGATCTTGTAGGCGGCCAGGTCCGGGTCAAGGAGTCGGACGTGCTGGTCTACCGCAAGGCCTTCGCCGATCTCGAGGACCGAGCCCTGTCCGTGGCGGAGAGCCGCGACCTGGTCGCCCGTACAGGCGAACGACTCCGGTAGCGGCTGCTCGTTCAGTCAGGGAGAAGTTATTCGGGAGAGGGCATGACATTGCAGCACGAGACGTTGGCCTGGCGTAAGAGCAGCTGGAGCGCCGCCGCGGGACACTGTGTGGAGATCGCCTCGGCGGCTGCCGCGGTGTTCGTCCGGGACTCCAAGAACGTGACAGGCCCGGTGCTGGAGTTCGGCACCGAGGGGTGGGCGGAGTTCATCGCCGGCGTGCGCGCGGGCGAGTTCGACCGCTGATCTTCCGGGGCGCGGGCGTGCTCCGGCCGCCCGCGTCCGTACCCGCCGGCCCTGGCTTTTCCCCGCCGCTCGGGCCATGATCTGCGGGTCGCCCGGATGATGATCGACGGGCGGTCACACGGGCCGGAAGGGGACAGTGCAATATTGGATCGCATGAGAGCCCGCGTACTCGTCGTCGACGATGACCCCGCGCTGGCCGAGATGCTCGGCATCGTCCTGCGCAGCGAGGGTTTTCTGCCCTCGTTCGTGGCTGACGGTGAGCGCGCCCTCGCCGCGTTCCGGGAGAACAGGCCCGACATCGTCCTGCTGGACCTCATGCTTCCCGGCATGAGCGGTATCGACGTGGCGCGAGCCATCCGTGCCGAGTCCGGCATCCCGATCGTCAAGCTGACCGCCAAGAGCGACACGGTCGACCATCGGCCCGCCCGGCAACCAGATCACCATCGACGTGCCGGCCCACACGGTCTCCCGCGACGGCGAGGAGGTGAAGCTGACGCCGCTCGAGTTCGACCTGCTGGTCGCGCTCGCCCGCAAGCCGCGCCAGGTCTTCACCCGCGAGGTGCTGCTGGAGCAGGTCTGGGGCTACCGCCACGCCGCCGACACCCGCCTGGTCAACGTGCACGTCCAGCGGCTGCGCGCCAAGATCGAGCCGGACCCCGAGCGGCCGGAGATCATCTTGACCGTACGCGGCGTGGGTTACAAGGCCGGCACGGGCTGAGCCGGCCCGCGGCGGAGCCTCGTCCACAGGGCCGGGGCGCCGCTGTCCACAGGTGGGACGACGCCCCGGTGGCCAGGGGTTAACCTTGGCCGCGATGCGTGCTCCCGCCTGGCTCCCGATGCCCGCCCGCCGCACCCTTCGAGCGGTGCGGCGGCACTGGCGCATCGCCGTGCGCCGGGCCAAGCGGTTCTCCGCCCCGGCCCGGCGGGCCTGGCGGCGCTCGCTGCACCTGCGGGTGGTCAGCCTGACGCTGATCACCTCGAGCCTGCTCGTGGGCGGGTTCGGCTGGTTCATCGCCGGCCGCAGCACCAACATCCTCCTCGACCGGGCCGAGGACGAGGTCGCCTCGCAGATGACCGGCAAGGTGGAATACGCCTACCGGCAGCTCACCGTGCACAGCCAGGTGCGCGACCCGAAGCTCCCGGCCACGATGAGCGACACCGTCACCCGCCTGTCCGACGCCGATTCCGCGCAGACCGGCGGCGCCGTCCTGTCGATGCGGGCCGACGCCTATCCCGACCTCAAGCCGGTCACCTCCACCAAGATCGACACGACGTCGCTCATCACCCCGGCGATGCGCCGGGCGGTCTCGACCGAGGGCCAGGTCGCCCGGCAGATCCGCACCACCATGCAGCGCGGCGAGCCGGTCAAATACCTCGTCTACGGCTCGCCCGTGCCGACCCGCTTCGGCCATCTCGAGCTCTATTACATGGTGCCGCTGACCAGCGAGGACCGCGGCGCCAACGAGATCCGTGCCACCGTCGTCGTCACCGGCCTCGCGCTGGTCATCCTGCTCGGCGTGGTGGCCGGCCTGGTCACCCGCATGGTGGTCACCCCGGTCCGGGTCGCCGCCCGCACCGCCCAGCGGCTCTCCGCGGGCCTGCTCGACCAGCGGATGAAGGTCGACGGCGAGGACGACCTGGCCCTGCTGGCGGCGTCCTTCAACCAGATGGCGGCCAACCTCCAGCGCCAGATCGTGCGTCTCGAGGAGATGTCCCGGCTCCAGCGCCGCTTCACCTCCGACGTGTCCCACGAGCTGCGCACGCCGCTGACCACCGTGCGGATGGCCGCCGACCTGATCTTCTCCTCGCGTGACGAGTTCGACCCCGCCGTGTCCCGCAGCGCCGAGCTGCTGCAGGCCGAGCTGGACCGCTTCGAGGGGCTGCTCACCGACCTGCTGGAGATCAGCCGCTTCGACGCCGGCTTCGCCGCCCTGGACGCCGAGCACACCGACCTGGTCCCGATCGTCGAGCGCGTCGCCGACCGGCTCACCGGCCTGGCCGAGCGGGTCGGCGTGACCATCGAGCTGCGCCTGCCCGACACGCCGGTGATCGCGGAGGTCGACCCCCGCCGCGTCGAGCGCGTCCTGCGCAACCTGGTTGGCAACGCGGTCGAGCACGGCGAGCGCCGTCCCGTCGAGGTCACCATGGCCACCGACGACGCCGCTGTCGCCATCACCGTCCGCGACCACGGCGTCGGCCTCAAGCCGGGCGAGGACCGCCTGGTGTTCAACCGCTTCTGGCGCGCCGACCCGTCGCGCGCCCGCCAGACCGGCGGCACGGGCCTGGGCCTCTCGATCTCCGTCGAGGACGCCCGCCTGCACGGCGGCTGGCTGGAGGCCTGGGGCGAGCCGGGCGGCGGCGCCCAGTTCCGGCTGACGCTCCCGGTCCGCTCGGGCGACCGGCTGGTGGCGGCGCCGCTGCCGCTGATCCCGCGCGACCGGGCCGTCGACGCGGTCACGG
>CAKUMG010000400.1 GCA_934667465.1 uncultured Actinoplanes sp.
GCCGTAGACCGTGCCGGTGCCGGCGGAGTCGACCGGTGTGGGCGGAATCACTTCCGGGGGCAGGGCCTGATCGGCGGCCGCCGTCGGGATGGTGCCGGTGCCGTCCACCGGGACGAAGAAGGCACCCCCGGACGTGGTCTCGCCGGGCGCGGCGTCACCGGGCGACCGCGGGTCGCCATCGGGCGCGGCGTGCGTGCTGCGGTACAGACCGCCGCTCACCAGGACCTCCCCAGGGGTACGAACACAGACGCCACCCTAACGAGAACGCCGCCGGCGGGGCCGCGCGGGCGCGGCCGGGCCGGATCAGATGTGACGTCGCAGCAGTGTGCCAGGCGCGGCGCCGGCGAGCGTCTCGACCATCCAGCACGCCTCGATCGGTACCAGGGGCTCGCTCAGGGCGTCGAGCACGGTGGGGTGGTCGCAGCCTGTCTCGGTCAGCAGCCGGACCAGGGAGTCCAGGGTCCGCAGGTCGCCGCTGTCGGTGATCTGCCGGGCCAGCGGGCGGACCTGGGCGTACTCCTCGTTCTGGGACATACGCGACAGGTGCCGCGCGGCCAGGCGTACGAGCTCGGTCAACGACTCCCCCGGAAAGCGTGAGCTGCCTCGCACCTGGCGCTCCACCGGGGCCGGGGAGCTGTAGGACGCGATCGAGGCCTCGTCGAGGACCTGCGGCGACAGTTCGGCGGGCCGGGGCCACCACTGGTCGTCGGCGAAGAGCGGCAGGGGCGACTGCTCCGGGCCGGACGGCGCGGGCGTCGGCACGGCACGTCGCAGGGAGCGGTACGCGGCTTCGCGTACGGCTGCGACCTCACTCGCATCGTCCTCCGGGCCCACCGGCGCGAACGGGCCGAGCAGCGCGACGACCAGCCCGGGGTGCGGGATCGTCGGGTCCTCCAGCGCGATCACCCGCGCGCACAGCTCCAGCTCGTCCCAGCGCAGAGCGGCAGGCCAGGGGCCCTCCGGCGGCGCCCAGCCGAGCTGCACGGGCTCGCTGGTGGCCGGACCGCGCAGCCCGAGGGCCTGCTCGCCGGTCCGCAGGTCGAGATCGAGCACCAATCCGTAGCCGCCGGTCACCGGGAGCGACACGCGCAGCTCCGCCCGGCTGGGGTCGGGGATCGCGCCGCCCTCCGCCCGCAGGAAGGACCAGAACTCGGGATCTTCGCTGAGGCGGCGCAGCGCCTCGGGTACGGGCACGCTTCCCATCCTGCCCGCTGCGCTCGGTGACCGCCACGACCGATATCCTGGCAATCCCATGTCTGAGTTGAACCCGGCCCAGCGCAACGCCGTCCAGGAGCTGTTGCGGGTCTCCCCCGTCGCCGACGAGCTGGGGCGCCGTTTCGGCGCCGCCGGCCATGAGCTGCACCTGGTCGGCGGCTCGGTGCGCGACGCCCTGCTCGGGCACCTCAACGACGACCTCGACTTCTGCACCGACGCCCGGCCCGAGCAGACGCTCGCGCTGGTCAAGGGGTGGGCCGACGCGATCTGGGAGACCGGGCGCGAGTTCGGCACCATCGGCGTGCAGAAGGACGGCCTGCGGCTGGAGATCACAACGTTCCGGGCCGAGGCCTACGACGGGGTCAGCCGCAACCCGGTCGTCCAGTACGGCGACACCCTCCTCGACGACCTGCGGCGCCGCGACTTCACCATCAACGCGATGGCGGTCAGCCTGCCGGACCACGCCTTCACCGACCCGTACGGCGGCATCGCCGACCTGGACGCGAAGCTGATCCGGACCCCGGCGCGGCCCGAGGAGTCCTTCGGTGATGATCCACTTCGGATGCTGCGCGCCGCCCGGTTCGCCGCGAAACTGCGGTTCACTGTG
The DNA here is from genome assembly GCA_934667465.1 of uncultured Actinoplanes sp. GTDB lineage: Bacteria > Actinomycetota > Actinomycetes > Mycobacteriales > Micromonosporaceae > Actinoplanes. Next base: position 1,823 of record CAKUMG010000400.1, read on the forward strand.
GACCCGGCCGCGCTCGCCGCGATGACCGCGATGGCCGCCGACCTCGACCGGATCACCGCCGAGCGGATCCGCGACGAGTTCACCAAGCTGCTCTGCGGGCTCGACCCGGTGACCGGTTTGCGCCTGCTGGTCGACACCGGGCTCGCCGACCGGTTCCTGCCCGAGCTGTCCGGCCTCAAGCTGGAGATCGACGAGCACGCCCAGCACAAGGACGTCTACGAGCACACGCTGATCGTGGTCGCCAACGCGGTGCGGCTCGAGGCCGGCGCCGGCGCGGACTTCGTGCTGCGGATGGCCGCGCTCATGCACGACATCGGCAAGCCGGCGACCAAGGCGGTCGGCCGCGACGGGCGGGTCAGCTTCCACCACCACGAGGTGGTCGGCGCCCGGATGACCAAGCAGCGCATGAAGGCGATGCGCTACCCCAAGGACGTGACCACCGAGGTGGTCAACCTGGTCCACCTCCACCTGCGCTTCTACGGGTACGGCCGGGGCGAGTGGACCGACTCCGCGGTGCGCCGCTACGTGACGGACGCCGGGCCGCTGCTCACCCGGCTGCACAAGCTGACCCGGTCGGACTGCACCACCCGCAACAAGCGCAAGGCCGCCAACCTGTCGGCCGACTACGACGCGCTCGAGGAGCGGATCGCCCGGATCGCGGCCGAGGAGGACCTCGCCCGGGTCCGGCCCGACCTCGACGGCAACGCGATCATGGAGCTGCTCGGGGTGCCGCCGGGGCCGATCGTGGGGCAGGCGTGGCGCCACCTCAAGGAGCTGCGGCTCGACCGGGGGCCGCTGGAGCGCGACGAGGCCGAGGCGGAGCTGCTGCGCTGGGCGCGGGAGCAGGGCCACATCGCCTGAGCCGGTCCCGTCGTAATTCCCCTCGGCTGTCGTACCCGCGGCTGTCGGACCTCGGGCTGTCGTACCTCGGGCTTGTCGTACCCCCGGCGCAGAATGGCTGGCATGGGACTGGTGGTGGGGTCGCCGATCGGGCCGCTCGGCATCGAACTCGAGGGCGGCACGGTGGTCGGGGTGCGGTTCGGCGCGGCTGGTGAGGCCGGCGGGGTCGGCGAGGTGGTCGACCAGCTGGCGGGCTACTTCGACGGGCGGGTGACGAAGTTCACTGTGCCGATCGAGCTGCGGGGCGGGTCCGGCTTCGAGCGCGCTGTCTGGGGCGAGATCGCGCGGATTCCGTACGGGGAAATGGTCACTTATGGTGCCATCGCGAAGGCGCTCGGTGATCCGGGGGCGGCGCGGGCCGTGGGGGCGGCGTGCAACCGCAATCCCGTGCCGGTGCTGGTGCCGTGCCACCGGGTCGTGGGGGCCGGCGGGAAGATGGTCGGCTTCGGTGGTGGGCTCGACCGCAAGCGGCTGCTGCTCGAGCTGGAGGCGCGGGTGACGCTGGCGCGGCTGTGGGCGTGACGGCGGGCGCGCACGGCTGGTGGTCGTGACGGCGGATGAGCGCGGCTGTGGCGGCGTGACGGCGGATGAGCGCGGCTGTGGCGGCGTGACGGCGGATGAGTGCGGCTGTGGCGGCGTGACGGAGGGGGCGCGCCGCATGTGGGGCGTGACGGCGGGGGTGCGCGCGGCTGGGGGCGTGAGGATGGCGTGCGCGCGGCGTGCGTACGCGGAAAGGGGCCCGAGCCGCGACGGCCCGGACCCCTCCCGCAATGCTCAGGTCAGCTCTCGACCTCGCCCTTGATGAACGCCTCGACGGCGTCCTTGGCGTCGTGGTCGTTGTACTGCACCGGCGGGCTCTTCATGAAGTAGGAGCTCGCGGACAGGATCGGGCCGCCGATGCCGCGGTCCTTGGCGATCTTCGCGGCGCGGACCGCGTCGATGATGACGCCTGCCGAGTTCGGGGAGTCCCACACCTCGAGCTTGAGCTCCGCGTTGAGCGGGGTGTCGCCGAAGCTGCGGCCCTCGAGCCGGATGTAGGCCCACTTGCGGTCGTCGAGCCACGGCACGTGGTCCGACGGGCCGATGTGCACGTCGCTCTTCGACATCTCGTGCGGGATCTGGCTGGTCACCGACTGGGTCTTCGAGATCTTCTTCGAGACCAGGCGCTTGCGCTCCAGCATGTTCATGAAGTCCATGTTGCCGCCGAAGTTGAGCTGGTAGGTGCGCAGCAGCTCGACGCCGCGGTCCTCGAACAGCTTGCCCAGCGCGCGGTGCACGATCGTCGCGCCGACCTGGCTCTTGATGTCGTCGCCGACGATCGGCAGGCCCGCGTCGGTGAACTTCTGCGCCCAGGCCGGGTCCGAGGCGATGAAGACGGGCAGGGCGTTGACGAACGCGCAGCCGGCGTCGATCGCGGCCTGCGCGTAGAACTTGGCGGCCTCCTCGGAGCCCACCGGCAGGTAGGCCACGACCACGTCGACCTCGGCGTCCCGCAGCGTCTGCGCGACGTCCACGGGCTCGGCCGACGACTCCTCGATCATCTCGCGGTAGTAGGTGCCGAGACCGTCGAACGTCGGTCCACGCAGGACGTTGACGCCGGTCGGCGGCACGTCGGTCAGCTTGATCGTGTTGTTCTCGCTCGCGTTGATCGCGTCGGCGAGGTCCATGCCGACCTTCTTGGCGTCGACGTCGAACGCCGTGACGAACTGCACGTCGGAGACGTGATAGTCGCCGAAGGTCACGTGCATGAGACCCGGGACACGGTCGTGGGGGTCGGCGTTGCGGTAGTACTCCACGCCCTGCACGAGGGACGAGGCGCAGTTACCCACACCGACGATGGCGACGCGGACGGAGCCCATCGCGTTTGCCTCCTTGTTGTTCACGGCCGGTCCGGGTGCGGATCCGGATTTGCGGGGGGTGTTGGGGGTGCCTCCGCGGGCGCGGAGCGTTCCTTGGTGATCAGTTCCTCGAGCCAGCGGACCTCGCGGTCGGCCGAGTCGAGGCCGTGACGCTGCAACTCCAGCGTGTAGGCGTCGAGGCGGTCCCCGGCGCGCGCGAGCATCTCCCGCAGGCCCTCGCGGCGCTCCTCGATGCGTCGCCGCCGACCCTCGAGGATGCGCAGGCGGGTGGCCCGATCGGTCCGGGAGAAGAACGTGAAGTGCACGCCGAAGCCGGCGTCGTCGTAGGTCTCCGGACCGGCGTCGGCCAGCAGGGCGGCGAACCGCTCCTTGCCGTCCGCGGTGATCTTGTAGACGACCCGGCCCCGCTTGCTCGTCATCGGCGGTGGGACGTCGGCGGACGCCTGCTCGCTGATGTAGCCGGCGGTGTGCAGGCGCTTGAGCGTGGGATAGAGCGTGCCGTAGCTGATCGCGGCGCGCAGGGTCCCGAGCTTGGCGGCGAGCTCTTTGCGCAGCTCGTAGCCGTGCATCGGGGTCTCCTGGAGGAGGCCGAGGATCGCCATGTCGAGCATCGGTCACCTCCCTGCGTCGCGATGTATCGGGCCGATACATCGCAACCGTAGAGCGGCCGGGCATCCTTGGCAAGGAGATGACGTCTTCGCGGTCGCCACGCCACGCAGCGTGATGGCGGTCGCCTCAGGGCGGAGGACCGCGTACTCTCTTCGCCATGCGCACGCAGCGGCAGATCGTCGACTACTCGCTACAGAGGCGAGCGCTGCTGCGTGACCTGCACAACGGGAAGATCGGCGCGCTCGAGGTCTGCGATGCCTCGCCCTACCTCAAAAACGCAGCTCGCTTCCATGGCGAGCCGACGGAGGAGCGGTGCCCGATCTGCCGGCGGGAGAACCTCACGCTGGTGCACTACATCTACGGCGACGAGCTCAAGCAGTCCGCCGGCCAGGCCCGGAAGCTCGCGGAGCTGCCGGTGCTGGCGATGACGCTGCGTGAGTTCCAGGTCTTCGTGGTCGAGGTGTGCCAGTCCTGCGCGTGGAACCATCTGATCGAGCAGTACCTGCTCGGCCGGGACGCGCTCAATGCCGACGAACTGGACCAGGGCGCGCCGGCTGCCGCCGCGTCCGCCTCCGGCCGCCACCGCGAGACAGGATCGTCGTCACATCGCCGGGAGGGCAGCCAGTGATCGCCCTCAACGTCGTTAACGTTGACACGATCCGGACCGATACGGGCATCCAGCGCCGCGATCGGTCATTCTTGACATCCGACAGGGCGGCTGCGCGGTCGCAGCCCCGAACGTCCGCTCGTGGCCCCGTGCCGGTGAGCCCCTCCAGGGTTTGCCGGGCGAGCCACCGCGACCGGTTAGGTG
>CAKUMG010000401.1 GCA_934667465.1 uncultured Actinoplanes sp.
AGCGGCGGCACGCCGGCTCCCGCGGACACAGAGCGTGGAAGCGCCTACTGGTGGGAGGCGTATGTCCGGACCGGATCGAGGTGCAGTTCGCAGGGCCCGTAGCAGTCGGCGGCGAGTGTCGCGACTGGAGCGCCGCAGGGGCAGGCTCGGTTGAGCCCCTCGTTGCCTGCCGGTCCGCAGCAGCCACTGCTGTTCTCGAAGTGGGGCAGGGGCTGAAGGCTGGAGGCGTCCTCGGGGTGCACCACAACGGTGTTCACGGCGCCCGCGGAGATGACGAAGCCTTCCTCGTGGCAGACCATGGAGCCGCGGGGCTGCGCCGGCTTCGGGTTGTCCTGATCGTCCTGCAGCACATAGGGAAATCCCCATGGCTCGGGATCGATCGCATAGCGCCCCCGCGGGATCGTGGAGGGAGCTCGGCGAGTCTTTGCGTCCCGGTCGTGCTCGGTTTCGGAGACGTCGGGAATCGCTGGGAGCTCCACGAGTTCCGATGTGATTGCGGTGCTGCACTTGGAACAGAGGAAGACGGTCAAATACTTGTTCCTTTCCCGATGAGGTCGATCATCCTACTTGTCGTTGTGCCCGGGAGTGGCGCACGACGGCACCGTGGAAATCGGGCGGGGCGATCCATCGAGGGGTGGTAGAACTGGGCGGTTGCCGATCACGGGGGATGCTGGGATGAACGCGCAGGGCGAGCTGGTGACGCTGCGGGCGATGGGCCCGGACGACGCCGAGGCGTTGTGGCGGTGGAACCATGATGCCGAGGTCATGCGGTGGATGGACGAGAACTATCCGCAGCCGCTCGCGCAGGTGCACCGGTGGTTGAGCGAGCGGCCGCGGAACGACTACGGCGACGTGCTGTTCGGGATCGAGGCGCGGGGGGTGCTGGTCGGGCTCGTGCGGTTGCACGGGGCCGAGCCGGAGTTCGGGATCGCGGAGCTCGACATCTATCTGGGGGAGACCGCCCACTGGGGCAAGGGGTATGCCACCGATGCGGTGCGGACGGCGTGCCGGTACGGGTTCGGGAAGATGCGGCTGCACAAGATCGTGCTGACCGTCGTCGCGGGGAACGAGGCGGCGCACCACATCTATCGGAAGGTGGGGTTCGTCGACGAGGGCCGGTTGCGGCAGAGCTTCCGGCGCGACGGCGAGTGGCTCGACAAGATCACCATGGGAATGCTGGCCGGAGAACTGCGGTGAACGGTCAGCGGTAGTAGACGCGGACCTCGAAGCCGGAGCGCCGGGGGTGCCAGCCGAGGTCGTCGACCGAGACGATGCCCGCGCGGCCGGACAGCCACGAGGCCGCCATTTCCAGCGCCTCGGCCGGGGTCGCCCCGGTGAAGGTCATCATCCGGACCTCGCGCTCGGCGGGGGCCGGGGCGTTGCGGGTCAGCGTCTGGGCCGGCAATGTCGGCTCGGGGCCGGTGACCACGGCCATCGGCCCCACCTCGCGGCCGTCGAGGACGCCCTGGACGAACCAGTCGTTGATGGTCTCGTCGTGTTCGACGGCCCAGCCGCTGAGCGCGCCCACGTCGGTCGCGATCGCCTGCTTGGCGCTGTCCAGGGCGGCGTCGAGGGTCTCGACCTCGTGCCCCTCGCCGTTGTACTCGACCCGATACGTCATGGCCGCATCGATACCCACGTCACGCCGTTTTCGCACCCAGGGCCTGGGTCATCTCTTCCCGGAGCCGGGCGGCGTCGACGTGGTGCCCGCTCAGGATCAGGGCTCCCTGTCCCTGACCCTCGCGGAGCAGACCGAGCATGATGTGCTCGGGGGCGATGAAGTTCTGCTTGAGCCGGATCGCCTCGCGCAGCGACAGTTCGAGGACCTTCTTGTTGCGCGGCGAGAACGGGATGTGACCGCGGGAGAAGAAGAACCGCTTGCGCGGTGCGGTCTCGCGGCGGGGGAGCTGGAGCGCGCCGGGCCCGAAGTTCTCCTCGATGGCGCGGCGGACCGCGTCGAGGTCGATGCCGATGGCCTTGAGGGCCTCGCGGTCGGCGTTGTCGGCCTCCTCGGGGGTGGGCGGCGCGGTGCCCCGGCCGGTGCGGCGGATGATCTCGGCCCGGACGGTGCGGGCGTCGAGCCCGTTCAGCGCGGGGGTGGTCCCGGTGTCGAGGGTCCCGAGCAGGGCGAGCAGGGTGTGCTCGGTGCCGATCGGGGACTGGCCCAGGTCGCGCGCCTCGTGCTGGGCGCGGACGACCACGTCGCGGGCGGCGGTGGTGAATCGCTCGAACATGTCAGCTCTCCCGTGGGTCCTGTGCCGGCACCGACTTCGCGTGCTTCTTGTGTACGCCCTGGCGGGTCACCTCGAGGGCGTCCGCTATCTCCTGCCAGGACCAGCCGTTGCGCCGGGCGTTGGCGACCTGGAGCTGTTCCAGGCCCTCCAGCAGCCGGCGGAGCGCCACGACCGCGCGCAGCCCGATCCGGGGATCGGTGCTGCCGGCGGCGGCGGCGAGATCGGTTGCTTCGGTCATGCTGTCAACTTACGTTGACGCCGCGCCCGTGTCAACCATAGTTGACGTCGAAGGTACGAAAAAAGCCGGCCACGGGGGCCGGCTTCCTCGAAAATATGTCGCTTACCGGCCGCGGCCGGTCTTCTCCTGCAGCTCGTCGATGCGCTCGGAGGCCTCCGCCTTGCTGAGACCGTCGGGCACGTCCTCGTCCGCCTCCGACGCGAGCGTGTGGAGGTAGGACTCCTGGGCTCCGGTGGCGGGCTCGTCGCCGGTGGTCCAGTCCGAGGGGTCCTTGATCGTGTTCGATGCGGAACCCTGCTCGTCAGCCGCCATGACTCCTCCTCGGTGAAACCTGAACAACTCTCGTACGGGTGTTCTAGTACCCGCCGAAGGTCAGCTCCATGCCTGCGTTCGCGGAGATCTGCATCGTGAGCTCGATCGGCATCTGCGTGGGAGCCGCGATCGAGAACGGCACGCCCCACGGGTCCAGCAGCTCCGCGTAGGTGCCGAAGCCCGTCTCCTGCACCCCGGACACGACAGTTCCGCCGTACGCGCGGCAGTCCTCCAGCGTCTCGTGCGAGTCCGCCACCTGGAACGCCGCCCGCCACCAGCTGCCGCCGCGGCTCGGCGCGAGGCCCGCCATCGCGTCGTGCGCCGTGGTGATCCACTCGCCGCGGGTGCCGTCGCTGCCGTACTCGTCGCGCAGCAGCCAGCCGAACGCCTGGCCGTAGAAGTTCGCGGCGGCCACCGCGTCGTCGGTGAGCAGCTCGGGGAACGTCATCGTGCCCGGCTCGCCGCCGATCTGCGCGCCGGTGAAGTCGCGCGGCTCCCAGATGCCGAGGACGGCGCCGGACGGGTCGGCGATCAGGGCGGAGCGGCCGCCGTGGCCCTCGGCGGGCTCGGTCAGCTGCCGGCCGCCGGCCTCGGTCACCCGGATGATCGAGGCCTCGAGGTTGTGCTCGGTGAGGTAGGTGAGCCAGCCCGCGGGGCGGTCGTCGTGCGCGCGGGTCAGCCCCGCCGCCGGGCGCCCGTCGAGCTTGAAGCGGTCGCCGGCGGATTCCCAGCCGAACAGCCGGCCGTAGAACTCCGCCGCCCGGGCGGGGTCCGCGCTCGCCAGTTCGACCCAGCAGGGTGTCCCCGGCGCAAAGCCCCGTATACGCATCGGCCCACCTTTCGTCGTCCAACCTGGATTGCCGGTTTGGAGGTGCCGATCACTTTACAGCTATGAATACGCTCTGCCACTACCCGCGGGTTCAATGTCCTAAATAAACTACGGTTCTGCGGAGAAGTAATTACACAGCGTCATGTCGATTACTGTGCGTGTCTCTCTTCCGGGGTACGCGATCGCTCGTTGGATCGGTCCAGAAGCCGCATCACGGGCGTGGCCGCAACGCCGTGCAACGCCACGCTCACCAGAACGACGAAACCCACTGTCGCCCATACGACATCGATGTCCTCGAACGGCGCGTGACCCATCGCGTACGCCAGGTAGAAGAACGAGCCGATCCCCCGGATGCCGAAGGCCGCGATGACCCAGTGCTCGGACGCCCGGCCCGGTGCCCCGCGCAGCGACAGGAATCCTGACACCGGGCGGATCACCAGGACAAGGGCAAGTCCGATCAACGCAGCCTGCCACGTGAGCGGGCCGAGCAGCCCGCCCACCACGGCGCCGCCGAGCAGCAGGAGCAACAGGACCGTGAGCAGCCGTTCGATCTGCTCGGCGAAGTCGTGCAGCACCTGGTGGTACTCGTGGGAACGCTGCGCGGAACGGATACCGCGGGCGGCGACGAAGACCGCCACGAAGCCGTAGCCGCCGAGGACCTCCACCAGCCCGTACGCGAGGAACGTCGCCGCCAGGGCCAGGAAGCCCTCGGCGTGGTGCGCGAGACGCAGCTTGTCGCTGCGGACCCGGAAGAACAGCTTGCCCAGCAGCCGCCCCACGACCAGGCCGCCGACGACGCCCACGATCAGCTTGTAGAACACGTCCTTGAGCAGCCACTCGCCCAGCCACGCCTCGTGGGTCACGGCGGCGGTGGCGAGCCCGATCGCCCCGTACACGAAGGGGAAGGCCAGGCCGTCGTTGAGCCCGGCCTCCGAGGTCAGCGCGAACCGCACCTCGTCCTCGGAGTCCTCCTCGTCGGTCGGCTCGCCCACCTGCACGTCGGATGCGAGCACCGGGTCGGTCGGCGCCAGCGCCGCGCCCAGCAGCAGCGCGGTCGCGGGCACCAGCCCGGCCCACCACCAGCCGAGCAGCATGACGGCGCCGATCGTGATCGGCATGGCGATGATCAGCAGCCGCCACGTCGACATCCAGCGCCGGCGGCCGAGCGGACGGTCGATCTTCAGGCCGGCGCCCATCAGCGCGACGATCACGCAGACCTCGGTCAGATGCTCCGTGAGGACCACGTGCTCGAACGGGTCGGCCGCGGGCAGGTTCAGGGGGAGGGCCCACAGCACCATGCCCAGGGCCAGGAACACCATGGGCATCGAGACGGGGCGCCGTTCGAGGAGCCGGGGGAGGATGCCGGCGAGGAGCGCGGCGACGCCGAAGAGGGCGAACAGGAGGTCCGACTTTTGCACGGCCCCTGTCTGCCCCGCGCGAGCCTGGTCCATGCAAGTTGATGATTGGTGAGTCGTTCGCCGGGTATCGCCGAGGTCATGAGCTCCTACCCGCGGACCGCGATCGTGACGGGCGCCGAGTCCGGCATCGGCCGGGCGATCGCTGTCGCCCTCGCCGCCGACGGCTACGACATCGGCGTCACCCGGCACCTGGGCGACGAGCATGCGGAGGATACGGCCGACGAGGTGCGCCGACTCGGCCGGCGCGCGGAGATCCGCGACCTGGACCTGCGCCGGCTGCCCGCGGCGGCGGACGTGATCGACGAACTGGCCGAGGCGCTCGGCGGCGTCGGGGTGCTGGTCAACTGCGCCGGTACGGGCATCGGCACGCCCCTGCTGGACACCGGCTGGGACGCGTGGCGCGAGGTGCTCGCGGTCGACCTGGACGGGCCGTTCCTCTGTGCGCAGCGGGCCGCCCGGCGCATGGTCGCGGCGGGCCGGGGCGGCCGGATCATCAACATCACCAGCGTGCACGAGACGGCGCCCCGGGTCGGTGCGGGCGCCTACTGCGCGGCCAAGGGCGGGCTCGGGCAGCTGACCCGGGTTCTGGCCCAGGAGCTGGGGGAGCACGGCATCACGGTCAACGCGGTCGCGCCCGGCGAGATCGCGACCCCGATGACCGGCCAGGAGGACACCGACCCGCGCACGGAGCACCGGCCCGGGGTGCCGCTGGGCCGGCCGGGTGACGCCCGCGAGGTGGCCGCGGTCGTGGCGTTCCTGGCGAGCCCCGCCGCGGCGTACGTGACCGGCGCCTCGTGGCCGGTCGACGGCGGCATGCTGCTGATGGGCCCGCAGGCCGGTTCCGACCTGCCCGACGACAGCTGGCGCCGCGCCGCGGACTGAGCCCCGGCTACGGCCGGCCCCGCGCCGCGGACTGAGCCCCGGCGACGGCCGACGCCGCGCCGAGCCAGGCCGCGGAT
>CAKUMG010000402.1 GCA_934667465.1 uncultured Actinoplanes sp.
CCGCGCCGGCGCGCTGACCGGCACCGGCGCCTGGGCCGGGCACGCCCGGGCGGCCGTCGCGCGCGACCCGGTCCTGTCGACGTTGACCGCCATGCTGCGGCGGACCCGGAACATGCCCGACTTCATCGCCCTGCCGCCGCGCGGCATGGAGACGACCCTCGCGGAGGAACTGACCACGCTGCGCGCCACCCCGCCCGCCGTGGTCGCCCGTGACCTGGCCGCGAGCGTGAGCGACCCGCCGGAACTGCTGACCGACCCGGGCGCGATCGCGGACGCCTTCGAGCGTTTCTGGGCGGCCGCGATCGCCGGCCACTGGCCCCGGCTGCGCGCCGGCCTCGAGCGCGACGTCGTCCGGCGGGCCGGGCTCCTGACCGCCTACGGCTGGCAGCGCGCGCTCGACGGCCTGCACCTGACGTGGCACGAGGACGGCCGCATCGAGCTGCCCCGGATGCCCGGCCCGTCGCACCGCCTGGACGCCGCCGACCTGCTCTTCGCGCCGAACGCCTTCGTCTCCGGCTGGCTGGGCCTCGACCCGCCGCGCTCCTACGTGATCGTCTATGCGGCGGCGGGTGCCGCGACCTTCTGGGACCGGCCCGAGCCGGCCGGCCCCGACGACCTCGACCGGCTCATCGGCCGGGCCCGGGCTGCCCTGCTGCGCGCCCTCGCGACGCCCGCCAGCACCAGCCAGCTGGCCGCCGAGCAGGGCCAGGCCCTCGGCGCGGTCGGCGACCACCTCGCGGTGCTGCGGCGCAACGGCCTGGTCAGCCGGGCCCGCAGCGGCCGCTCGGTGCTCTACCGCCGCACCGCGCTCGGCGACGCGCTGGTCTGACCTACGACACTTCGCGGCGCAGGACCCGTAGCGTGCCCAGGATCAGCGGCAGCGCCACCCAGATCGCGACCGCGGTGGCCAGCCGCGCCCACTCGCCCCCGGTCATCGCCGCCGCCTCGTTGAGCGGCACCGACGTGACGTTGATGTCCGCCCACCGCGCCGCCGTCGCGATCGGCTTGACGACCTCGGCCAGGATGCTCCACACGGTCGGCAGGGCGAAGTACAGCACGATCGCGAGCGGCGTGTTCATCAGCAGCGCCCCGAAACCGGAGCCCATCAGCAGGAAGATCACCTGGTTGAGCAGCAGCCGCCCGGCCTGGTCGGCGGTGATGTCCCAGCTGCCGTCGCCGCCGATGCCGATCGCGATGAGGTTGGCGATCGCGGACAGCGCCGCCGCGGCAAGGGTCGCCATGACGGCGATGAGCACCCCGGCGAGCAGCTTGGCCGCGATCACCCGCCCCCGCGCGGGCACCAGCGTGAACGTGGTGAGCGCCGTGCGCTGCGTCCATTCGCTGGTCATGGACAGGATGCCGAGCACCGGCAGGAGAATGGCCGACGGAACCAGCCCGAAGGCCAGCAGCCCCTGGAAGGTCTGCTCCTCCGCCGGAGCCGCCGCGAGCATGATCGCGGCGGTGCCCGCGGCGGCCAGGCCGATCACGACGAGCAGCCAGAAGCCGGAGCGGGTGTCGGCGAGCTTGCGCAGCTCGATCAGTGTGAGCCGGGTCATCGGGACGGTGGGGGCGGGCGCGGGCCCTCCCGCACGCTCCGTGGCCTCCCGGCCGGGAGAAGTGCTCTGCACGGCGGTCATCGGACGGCCTCCTTCACGGAATCACCGGCGGTCAGGGCCAGGAACATCTGCTCGAGCCCGCCGCCACCGGCCGGGCGCAGCTCGAGCAGCACGAGCCGGGCCTCCGCCGCGACACGCCCGACAGCCTCCGCATCGGCCTGCACGACGACGCCCCCGTCGGTCGTCCTCGTCCCGGTCAGGCCGGCCTGCGAGAGCGCGGCGCCGAGCGCCTCCATGTCGAGGGCCCGCACGACGGTGCCGGTGGCGGAGAGCAGCTCGGTCTTGTCCCCTTGAGCCACGATCCGGCCGCCGCCGATCATCACCAGCCGGTCGGCGACCGCCTCGACCTCGCGCAGCAGATGCGAGGAGAGCAGCACCGTGCCGCCGCGGTCGGCGAAGTCGCGCAGCAGCCCGCGCATCCAGAAGATGCCCTCGGGGTCGAGACCGTTGGCCGGCTCGTCGAGAATCAGGATGCCCGGGTCGCCCAGCAGCGCATAGGCCAGGCCGAGCCGCTGCCGCATGCCCAGTGAGTACGCCTTGACCCGGCGCTTGGCGGCGATCTTGTTCAACCCCACGCGCTCGAGGCTCTCGTCGACCCGCTGACTCGGCATGCCCATGGTCATGGCCGCCAAGGTCAGGACCTCTCTGCCCGTACGCCCGGAGTGCTGCGCCGACGCGTCGAGCAGCACCCCGATCCGGCGCCCCGGGTTGCCCAGGCTCCGGTAGGGTCGGCCGTCGACAGTGGCCGTGCCGGACGTGGGCGGCGTCAGCCCGCAGATCATGCGCATCGTGGTGGACTTGCCCGCCCCGTTGGGCCCCAGGAAGCCGGTCACCGTGCCCGGCTCGCAGGTGAACGACACGTCGTCCACGGCGGGATGGGACCCGTACCTCTTGCTCAGGTGGTCTACCGCAATCATGCCGATCAGCCTGCCCCGCGGGGCAGGGTCTCCACAGCGGCCGGGAGTAGCGGTTCGGGGGCTACCTTGGTCGAGGGCAGGCTTCGACTTTGGTCGGTACCGCCCCGCCGGAAGCCCGCCTAGGCTGGCGACATGAAGCAGACGGCCTCGGCGGAGCGCTCGCAGGACGACAGCTGGATGCTGCCGGCCGCGTTGCGGGGCGAGCGGGTGGCGGCCGGTGCCCCTCCGCGCACGATGCGGGACTGGATCATCGACAGCTTCGCCTTCATGCTGTCGCTGGTCTGGGTCTTCTCCAGCATGGGCTGGCTTCTCGTGCCCGACCTGCCCGCGTCGCAGCTCGAGGGCGACCCCAGCTGGCTGGTCGGGCTCGACCTGGCCACGGGCCTGGTGTTCTCGGCCGCCCTGTGGTGGCGGCGCCGGTGGCCGGTGCAGCTGGCGCTCCTCGGGGTGCTCGTCGCCGCCTACTTCGTCACCCCGGCCGTCGCCATGATGATCCTGACCTTCACGGTGGCCGTGCACCGGCCGTTCGCCACGGCGCTCTGGCCGGTGATCGCCGCCTGGGTCGGCAATGCGGTGTTCTATGCGCTCCGGGGCCCCGAGCCGGGCTCCACCTTCCTGGAGTCCGTCGGCTGGGGCACCGCCATCCTGATCATCGCGGTGCTGTGGGGCGCCACGGTGCGGGCGCGGCGGCAGCTGGTCTTCTCGCTGCGGGAGCGGGCGGAGCGGGCCGAGGCGGAGCAGCAGATGCGCGTCGAGCGGGCAAAGGCGCTCGAGCGCAACCGGATCGCCCGCGAGATGCACGACGTCCTGGCCCACCGCATCGCCCAGCTCAGCATCTATGCGGGCGGGCTCGAGATGAGCCGCGACAAGGTGGTGACCCCCAGGGTCGCCGAGTCCGCCGCGATCATCCGCAAGTGCGCCCACGAGACCATGGCCGACCTGCGCTACGTGATCGGGGTGCTCCGCGAGCCCGGCGACGGCAGCCTCGGCGACCGGCCGCAGCCCACCCTCGGCGACCTGTCCGCCCTGCTGGAGGAGTCCCGCTCGGCGGGCGCCCGGGTGAGCTTCGAGTCGGTGGTGGAGCAGCCCGGCACGGTGCCGACCGGCACGGGCCGCACGATCTACCGGATCGTGCAGGAGGGGCTGACCAACGCGCGCAAGCACGCACCCGGCGCGGTCGTCCGGGTCCGGGTGGAGGGCGCGCAGGGGCGTGGCCTCTCCGTCGAGGTCCGCAACCCGCTGCCCGTGGCCCCGCCCGCGAAGCCGCCGCCGGGCACGGGCACCGGGCTGATCGGGCTGGCCGAGCGCGCGGAGCTCGCCGGGGGCACGCTGACACACAGCAAGTCGCCGGGCGGGGAGTTCGTGCTGGAGGCCTGGCTGCCCTGGTCCGCCGACACCGCTGCCGTGCCGGCGCTGGAGGTCCCGGCAGCCGCGGAGGGCACGCACCTGCCGGGCGGCGGGCGTGCATCGGCGGCGGGGCCCGGTGTGTCGGGTGAGAACGGCGGTGACCAAGGCACGGCCGGGAACGCGGCCGGCCTGCTTGGGGCACGCCAGGGCGGGGCAATCGGCGCACGCGAGAGCGGGGCGACCGGCGCACGCAAGGACAGGGCAGGGGACACGGCGAGGGCGCGGGCATGACGGCGAGCAACGGGGAGCGGGCGATCCGCGTGCTGATCGCGGACGACGACGCGCTGGTGCGGGCCGGGCTCGGGATGATCCTGTCGGGTGCGGACGACGTGGAGGTGGTCGGCGAGGTCGCGGACGGGTCGGAGGTCCCCGAGGCCGTGGCCGGACACCGGCCGGACGTGGTGCTGATGGACATCCGGATGCCGCGGGTCGACGGGCTCACCGCCACCGAGTCGGTGCGGCGGCGGGCGGACGCGCCCGAGGTGATCGTGCTGACCACGTTCGACGTGGACGAGTACGTGCTGCGGGCGCTGCGGGCCGGGGCGAGCGGATTCCTGCTGAAGGACACCGCCCCCGCGGACATCGTCGACGCGGTGCGCCGGGTCGCGGCAGGGGAGGCGACGCTCTCGCCCACGGTCACCCGGCGGCTCATCGCGCACGTGACCGGGCCCGAACCGCAACCCGATGCCGGCCGGCGGCGGGCGGTCGAGGCCCTCGGCCGGCTGAGCGAGCGGGAGCGCGACGTTGCCGTCGCCCTGGCACAGGGCCAGTCCAACGCCGAGATCTCCGTAGAGCTGCACATGAGCGTGGCGACCGTGAAGGCGTACGTGTCGCGGCTGCTCGACAAGCTCGGCATGAACAACCGGGTGCAGGTCGCGCTCCTGGTCCACGACGCGGGTCTCAGCTAGGGGGTGCGCAGATGGGCGGCACGGAGGACCTGGCCGGGGTGATCGACGCGGTCGCCGGGGAGAGCGGCTTCTCCGGGGTGGTGTCGGTGGACCGCGGCGGCGTGGTGGAGTTCGCCCGGGCGTACGGGATGGCGCATCACGCGCACCGCATCCGGAACACGGTCGAGACGCGGTTCGGGATCGCCAGCGGGGCGAAGGGGCTGACCGCGCTCGTGGTGGTGCGCCTCATCGAGCAGGGGGTGCTCGCGCTGTCCACCACGGCCCGGTCGGTGCTGCGGGCCGATCTGCCGCTCATCGACGACCGGGTGACGGTGGAGCAGCTGCTGGCCCACCGGTCCGGGATCGGCGACTACCTCGACGAGGACGACGAGAGCCTGGACGTCAACGACTACCTGATGCCGGTGCCGGTGCAGCAGCTCGTGGACGCCGAGGACTACCTGGCGATCCTGGACGGTTTCCCTGCCAAGTTCCCGCCGGGGGAGCGGTTCTCCTACTGCAACGGCGGCTATGTCGTGCTGGCCCTGATCGCCGAACGGGCCGCCGGTGTGCCCTACCACGACCTGGTGCGGACCCTGGTCTGCGCGCCGGCCGGGATGGGCGACACCGCGTTCCTGCGCTCCGACGAGCTGCCCGACCGCACGGCCACCGGCTATGTGCCGGCGAGGGACGGGCGGTGGCGCAGCAACGTGTTCCACCTGCCGGTGCGCGGGGTGGGCGACGGCGGGGCCTACACGACCGCGGCCGACATGAGCAGCCTCTGGCGAGCGCTGTACGCCGGGAAGATCGTGTCTCCGTCGTGGGCGGCGGAGATGGTGCGGCCGCGCAACGACGTGCCGGGGGAGCCGCTGCGTTGCGGGCTCGGCTTCTTCCTGCGCGAGAAGCGGGAACAGGTGCTGCTGGTCGGGCAGGATGCCGGGGTGTCGTTCTCGAGCGTCCACGATCCGGCGGACGACCTCACCTACACCGTCCTCTCGAACACCTCCGAGGGAGCCTGGCCGCTGCTCAGGCCGCTGCGGGAGCGCTTCTCCGCCTGAGCCCGCCTCGGCCCACGCCGTCCCGGGGCCCAGCGGCACGCAGCGCGGGTCGGAGCACCGAGTCCCGGCGCGCCGGGACTCGCGGGACGAGGCCGGCG
>CAKUMG010000403.1 GCA_934667465.1 uncultured Actinoplanes sp.
GATCGACTGCGAGCGGCCGGCGTCGCTGGCGCGGTTCTGGATCGCGGTGCTCGACGGGTACGCGGTCGCGCCGTACGACGAGGAGGAGCTGGCCCGGCTGCGGGAGCGCGGCTTCGACGGGCCGGAGGACGATCCGGAGGTGCTGCTGCTGCCCGGGCCGGGCGGCGGGCCGCGGGTGTGGTGCACGAAGGTGCCCGAGGGCAAGGTCGTGAAGAACCGCGTGCACGTGGACCTCGAGGCGGCGGACCCGGGGGCCGAGCTGGCGCGGCTGGTTCAGGTCGGGGCGGCGCAGGCCTGGGAGACGTCGACGCTGTGGGTGCTCACCGACCCCGAGGGCAACGAGTTCTGCCTGCTCAAGGATCCCGCCTGAGCGCCGGCTCCTCAGACGAGTTCGTACTCGGTCGGGTCGGTGTTGAGAACCCAATCGAGCGGCATGGTCGCCCGGACGGTGTAGTGATCGCCGTCGAGCTGATGCATCGTGACGGTCTGCGCGGCATCTTGGTCGATCATCCAGTAGTTCGGAATGCCCGCACCGGCATACTCGTTGCGCTTGGTCACCGTGTCGATGCCCACCGAACCCGGCGAGATGATCTCGACGACGAGGAGCACATCAGCGACCGGAAGCCACACACCGCCGGTTGGCACCTTGCTCCAGACGACCAGGTCGGGGATACGGCCACCCACGCCTTCAGTACGCCCCGGGATGCGGAGACCCACTCCCTGCACGAGCCGCTTCGCCGGAACACCCGCGACACCCAGCCACAACATGATCTGGGTCGCGATGACGGCATGGGCGAACTCCGGCGGCGGCATGATCGAGAGAACTCCCTCGGGACTGATCTCGTACCGGTGGTGTTCGTCTGCGGTCATCATCGCGGTGAGGTCGTCCAGCGTCACGACCGCTGGCATGGACCTGCCGACAACCTCTGCGCCCATGCGCTCATAGTAGGGCGTCACACCGCCCCGCAGCCTCCGGCGACGCTCGTAGCGCCTGGTCGAGACCGACCTTCGCCATCCGGCGGTGCGCCTGGAAGGCAGCGCCACGCCACGATCAAGTCTTGGCACGGGTCAAGACTAGTCGTGAGCCATCTTCGGTTCAAGCCCGAAGGCGAATGTATTCCTGGAGGCCGGGCGGCGGAATGCGGCTGAGGTTGGAGCCGGGCGGCGGCGCCGTGGCGCCACCGCCCGGAGTCGGGGGGGTGTCAGCGGGCTTCGTGCCAGGTGAGGCGGCCGGTGACGCGGAGGGTGTCGAGGGCGAGGAGCTGACCCTCGGCGGACAGGAGGCGGTCGCGGGCGTCGGCGGGGAGGTGGACCGCCGAGACCGTGGCCAGGGGCAGGAGGTGGAGGGTGACCTCGCTGCCGGGGGTGTAGCCGGCGTCGCGGAGGTTGATGAGCCAGCGGGCGCCGTCCCAGAAGCGGTCGGTGGCGGGGCGGCCGTCGATGTGGAGTTCGGCGACGTCGCCGGCCCAGGTGATCTCGAGGATGAGGTCGAGGTCGGGCTCGTCGACCCAGGCGGGCAGGCGGAGGCGGTGGACCGCGGCGAGGTCGGCGAAGACCTCCGGGGACGGGGCGGACTGGCGGCCGTCGTGCTTGCCGTACTCGGCGGGGACCGGGCCGGCCGGGCGGATCAGCTCGGTGGGGACCGGGGCGACGCCGGTGGTGCCGGAGCCGGTGGGCGGGGCGAAGACCAGGTCCTGGAACGTACGGGACGACGGGTCGTAGGCCTGGACGTGCGGGGTGGCCGCCGCGCGGGCGCTCACCCGGCCGTCCGGGCCCCAGAAGAGCTCGTCGGCGCTGATCAGCACGCGGTCGCCCTCGACCCAGGCGGTGGCGGCGGTGGCCGCGTCGAGGACCAGCACGTCGAGTGGGCCCTCCGCGGTCTCCAGGCGGATCGGGTCGAGGCCGGGGGTCACCTGGCGGACGTCGTCCGGGGTGACGGCCACCTCGACGGGGATGCCGGCGTCCTGGGTGAGCACCAGGGTGGGCACCGCGCCGGGGAGCAGGGTCAGCGCGGAGGCGGTCGCCCACGCGATGCCGTGCAGGTTGAGCGGCCAGCGCGCCAATGTCCCGTACGGGATGTCGATCGGTGTCGACGGCAGTGTCAGCGACCGGCCCTCGTCGAGGGTGATCTCGAAGCGGGCGCCGCGGTAGGTCTCCAGCGGGAAGTGCGGCTGGTGCCAGGCGAGGAAGAGGAAGCCGCTGGTGCCGTCGGAGCGCAGGGCCCAGCGCAGCGTCTCGGTGTCCTCCACGCCGGTGGCGCGGCGGTCGGGCAGGGTCGACGGCATCTCGGCCAGGGCGGGGCCGAAGGCGGCGAGGAACGCGTGCTGGCGGCGCAGCAGCTGGTAGCTCTCCGACGGGACGCCGGCCTCCCCGAGCGGGGCGTGGAAGTCGTAGCCGAGGCGCTGGACGTCGTTGGGGTAGCCGCTGGCGTGGGATTCCTGCATGCCGTGGTCGCCGGTGGGGTTGGTGCCGCCGGCGTACATGTAGTAGCCCTGCCAGGCCGAGCCGTTGCCGATCTTGGTGTGGCCGACGGCGGCGGTGTCGAGGCCCGACGGGCGCGGCCGGCGGTGGTAAGCCGTGGCCATGCCGCCGGAGAGCTCGCAGGTGGCGGGCGGGAACAGCTCGGACGGCACGCGGGGGCCGCCCTGGGCCGCCGCGATGTTCTGGGCGCGGCGGACGTCGGCGCCGATGCCCGGGTCGTCCCAGACGTGCGAGAAGAAGTAGTGGTCCCGGAAGGTGGGGGCCCACTCGGCGTCGGCGTCGACCCAGAAGCCGTCGCCGTAGCCGCCGTAGAGCGGGAGCACCTCGTCCTCGGGCAGCTCGGCGCTGTCCCAGGCGGTCGCGGTCCAGAGCGGCGCGGACATGCCGGCCTCGCGGGAGAGCCGCTTGAGCGTGAGGATGTGGCCGGGCTCGGTGTAGAGCTCGTTCTCGAGCTGGATGCCGAGCACCGTGCCGGTCTGCGAGGCACGGTCGCCGAGGTGCGCGCCGAGCTGGCCGAACCACTCGCGGACCAGGTCGAGGTAGCCGGGGTCGTCGGTGCGGTGCCGGACCGGGGCCTGCTGCACCCAGTCGGGGAACCCGCCGTTGCGGCTCTCCGCGTGGACCCACGGGCCGATGCGCAGGATGACGTCGAGGCCGGCCGCGGCGCACTCGTCGACGAACGCGGCCACGTCGAGGTTGCCGTCGAAGCGGGGCTCACCGCGGTGCTCGACGTGGTGCAGCCAGAACACGTAGCTGGCCACCACAGTCACGCCGCCCGCCCGCATCTGGCGGAGCCGCTCGGCCCAGCGCTCGCGAGGCACCCGACTGTAGTGCATTTCACCCGAAACCGGGATGATCGGGGTACCGTTCCGGAGGAGATAACGGCTGGTCAGCGCGACGCCGGGGCGGACGTCCTCGTCGTTGCTCATCCGCGGCCGGCGCAGCGGCGTCGTCCACGGACGATGCCGGACAGTCAGCGGCTCAGGCAGGTGTTCGCGAGGCAACGAGGACCCCTTTGTGCTCGACGCCTGTAACCGGTCACAGGCAACTGGCTGGAACGATACACCGGGTTAACGGGCTGGAATCAAGGTCTTGACATAGCCGTAAACGAGGCTCACTGTAACCGGTCACAGGCACCCTTCGGACGTCCTTCTCCGGATGCGGTGGCCTCCCGATCGAGGAGGATCGTTGAAAAAGACCATCGCCGGCGCTCTCGCCGCATCACTTGTGCTCCTGACGGCCGCTTGTGGCGGCGGCTCCGACGACGCGAGCGAGACCGAGGCCACCGGCCCCGTCTCGCTCACGTACTGGAGCTGGACCCCGAACATGGACAAGGTCGTCGAGGCCTGGAACTCCAAGAACCCGAACATCCAGGTCACGGTCAACAAGCAGGACGGCGGCGACCCGGCCGTCACCAAGCTGCTCACCGCGATCAAGGCCGGCAGCGGCGCGCCGGACATCATGCAGGCCGAGTACCAGAAGATCCCGACCCTGGTCTCCGCCGACGCCCTCGCCACGATCACCGACGAGGCCGGCTCGCTGAAGGACAAGTTCCCCGAGGCGACCTGGACGTCGGTCACCCTGGGCGGCGACGCCGTCTACGCGGTCCCGCAGGACAACGCGCCGCTGATGTTCTTCTACCGCAAGGACGTCTTCGAGAAGAACAACCTCCAGGCCCCCAAGACCTGGGACGAGTACGCCGAGGCCGCGCGCAAGATCCACGCCGCGGACCCGAAGCAGCTGCTCGGCACGTTCTCCGCGAACGACCCCGGCCAGTTCGTCGGCCTCGCGCAGCAGGCCGGCGCGTCCTGGTGGGGCGTGAACGGGGACAGCTGGACCGTCAACATCAACGACGCCGCGACGCAGAAGGTCGCCGGCTTCTGGGGCGGCCTCGTGCAGGAGGGCGTCATCGGCAACAGCCCGATGTACACGCCGGAGTGGAACGCGGGCCTGAACGACGGCTCGCAGGTCGGCTGGGTCAGCGCGGTCTGGGCGCCGGGCGTGCTCGAGGGCAACGCCGGTGACACCAAGGGCAAGTGGGCCGTCGCGCCGCTGCCGCAGTGGGACGCCGCCGCGCCCAAGACCGGCAACTGGGGCGGTTCCGCCACCGCGGTGACCAGCCAGAGCAAGAACAAGAAGCAGGCCGCGCAGTTCATCTCGTGGCTGAACACCGACCCCGAGGCGATCAAGCTGCTGGCCAACACGGCCAACATCTACCCGGCCGCCACGGACTCGGCCGCGGCGCTCACCGAGCCGCCGGCGTTCTTCGCGGACCAGGCGGACTACTACACGATCGCGTCGGACGCCGCCAAGACCGGCAACCCGTTCACCTACGGCCCGAACGTCAACGTCGCCTACAGCGCGTTCAACGACGCGTTCGGCAAGGCCGCCGAGGCCAAGCAGAGCGCGCAGTTCACCGCGGGCCTGGCCACCATGCAGACCCAGACGGTCGACGACATGAAGAACACCGGCTTCAAGGTCGCCGGATGACCACGGTCCCTGCTTCCGGGCAGACCACGGAGTGGCCCGCCGTCGTCACGGCGGCGGGCCGCCCCCCGGCGCGTGGCAAGAAGCGGACAGGCACGCCGTACGCGTTCCTCGCGCCCGCGATCGTGCTGTTCGTCCTGTTCCTGGGCGCACCGATCGTCTACGCCGCGTACCTGAGCCTGCGCAAGGTCCAGGTCTCCGGGCTGGGCCTGGGCTCCGGCTCGCGCACCGAGGTGTGGGCGGGCCTGGAGAACTACGCGCGCTCGCTGTCCGACGCCGAGTTCCTGCCCAGCGTGGGCCGGATCGGCGCGTACGGCCTGATCGTCGTGCCGGTCATGCTCGGGCTCGCGCTGCTGTTCGCCCTGCTGCTGGACGCCGGGCGCACCAAGGTCGGCGGCTTCGCCCGTACGGCGATCTTCCTGCCCTATGCCGTGCCCGCAGTTGTCGCGTCGCTGCTGTGGGGCTTCCTCTATCTGCCCCGGATCAGCCCGATCAACGACCTGCTGGAAGGCGCCGGCCTCGGCTCGCCGAACCTGCTCGGCTCGGACTGGGTCCTCTTCGCGGTCGCCAACATCGCGATCTGGGGCGGCACCGGCTTCAACATGATCGTGCTGTTCACGGCGCTGAAGGCCATTCCCCAGGACATGTACGAGGCGGCGCGGCTCGACGGCGCCTCCGAGTTCCAGGTCGCGTGGAAGATCAAGATCCCGATCATCGCGCCCTCGATGGTGATGACGTTCGTCTTCTCGCTCATCGCCACGCTGCAGGTCTTCGCCGAGCCGATGACCCTGCGCCCGCTGAGCAACACCATCTCGGCGACGTGGACCCCTCTCATGAAGGTCTACCGGGACGCGTTCACGCGCAACGACATCTACTCCGCGGCGGCCACCTCGGTGATCATCGCGCTCGCGACCTTCGCACTCTCCTTCGGCTTCCTCAAGCTCGTCGGCTCGCGTGCGTTCCGGCAGGAGAACTGATCATGGCCGTCACGACTGTGCCGGTTCCGGT
>CAKUMG010000404.1 GCA_934667465.1 uncultured Actinoplanes sp.
CGGCGCAACTCCTCGGCGGCGCGGGCCCGGGCGCCGGCGTCGGGCGCGAGCAGGTCGGCGACGGCGAGCGAGGTGCGGTCGCTGGCGCGGGCGCGGCGGGCCATCGAGACGGCGAGCTGGTCGACGATGCCGGCCAGGGCGTGCACGGCGCCGACCGGGACCGTCTCGTCCGGGTCGAGGAGCCAGAGATAGCCGTACGCGACGCCGCGCCAGCGGACCGGGATGCACCAGCGGGCGAACAGACCCGGCACGGCGTTGCCGGGGATCCGCAGCGGTTCCTCGGCGGCGGCGATCCCGAACGCGGCAAACTGGCGTTGCACGTCGGGGCTGGACCGGCGGCGCAGGATCGAGGAGCGGCGGACCTCGTCGAGCACCTCCTCGTGACCGGAGGAGGCGACCAGGTGCAGCTCGCGGTCCTCGAGGGTGGTCGGCGCGCCGGTCCGGGCCGCCGCCACGTCGACGAGCTCCTGGATCTGGGCCGGGTCGCCCTCGATGATCATCATCCAAATGTACAACGCGGCGCGCGTACGATTAACCATCTGTATCTGGTCGCGGCCCGTGAGCCCTCCATAGCCTTCCCACCAGGAACTTCTCTGGAGGCGTTGATGTTCGGACGACTGCTGCTGGCCGTGGCCGGCAACACCGCGGTGCGTGCCACCGTGACGGGCACGCCGCTCGCGCGGCCGGTGGTGTCGCGGTTCGTCCCCGGCGAGGACGCCGACGCCGCGCTCTCGGCCGTGCGCGCGCTGCACGGCGACGGCCTGCGGGTCACGCTCGACCACCTGGGCGAGGACATCACGGACCCGGCGCAGGCGCGGGCCACCGCGGCGGCGTACGGCATCCTCATCGACCGTCTCGCCGCCGCCGGCCTCGCCGCGGGCAACGAGATCTCCGTCAAGCTGTCGGCGCTGGGCCAGTCGCTGGGCGCCGACGGGCCGGAGCGGGCCACCGAGCTGGCGCGCGAGCTCGCCGAGCAGGCCCACCGCCACGACGTCGACATGACGCTCGACATGGAGGATCACACCACGGTCGACCACACGCTCGAGACGCTGCGGCTGTTGCGCAAGGACTTCCCGCGTACGGGATGCGTGCTGCAGGCCATGCTGCACCGCACCGAGGGCGACGCCCGCGACCTGGCCGTGGCCGGGTCCCGCGTCCGCATCGTCAAGGGCGCCTACGCCGAGCCGGCCAGCGTCGCCCACTCCGCGAAGACCGACGTCGACAAGGCGTACATCCGGGTGCTGCGGATCCTCGCCGAGTCCGAGGCGTACCCGATGGTCGCCACGCACGACCCGCGCATCATCGACATCGCCGAGCGGCTGCTGACGCCGCTCGGGACGGCCGCCGAGTTCCAGATGCTGTACGGCATCCGGACGGCCGAGCAGCTCCGCCTGGCGAAGGCCGGGCACACGGTCCGCGTCTACGTCCCGTACGGCACCGACTGGTACGGCTACTTCTCGCGGCGCCTCGCGGAACGCCCCGCCAACCTGGCGTTCTTCCTGCGTTCCCTCGCCACCCGCAGCTGAAAGGTCCCCACTGATGAACGCTCACACCCAGGTTCCCGTGCCGCGCAACGAGCCGGTCAAGGACTACGCGCCCGGCTCGCCCGAGCGCGCCGAGCTGGAGGCCAAGCTCAAGGAGTTCTCCGGCGCGCCGGTCGAGCTGACCGCCACGATCGGCGGTGTCCAGCGCCGCCCCGGCGGCGAGGCGTTCACCGTCGTCGCCCCGCACCGGCACGCCCACGTGCTCGGCACCTCGGCGCACTCGACAGCCGAGGACGCCGCGGAGGCCGTACGCGCCGCCAAGGCCGCCGCCCCCGCCTGGGCCGCCCTGTCCTTCGAGGACCGCGCCGCGGTGTTCCTCAAGGCCGCCGACCTGCTCGCCGGCCCGTGGCGGCAGACCATCAACGCCGTCACGATGCTCGGCCAGAGCAAGACCGCGTACCAGGCCGAGATCGACGCCGTGTGCGAGCTGATCGACTTCTGGCGCTACAACGTGCACTTCGCCGCCGAGATCTACGCCGAGCAGCCGATCTCCGGCAACGGCATGTGGAACCGGCTCGACCACCGCCCGCTCGAGGGCTTCGTGTACGCGGTCACGCCGTTCAACTTCACCTCGATCGGCGCCAACCTCGCCACCGCCCCGGCGCTGATGGGCAACACGGTCGTCTGGAAGCCCGCGCCGACGCAGCAGCTCTCGGCCCACTTCACGATGCGCCTGCTCGAGGCGGCCGGCCTGCCCGCCGGCGTCATCAACATGCTGCCCGGCGACGGCGTGGCCGTCTCCGACGTCGTGCTCGCCGACCCGGACCTGGCCGGCATCCACTTCACCGGCTCCACCAAGGTCTTCCAGCACCTGTGGCGCACGGTCGGCGAGAACATCGCCAACTACCGCACCTACCCGCGGCTGGTCGGCGAGACCGGCGGCAAGGACTTCATCGTCGCGCACCCGTCGGCCGACCCGGCCGTCCTGCGCACCGCGATGATCCGCGGCGCCTTCGAGTACCAGGGCCAGAAGTGCTCGGCCGCCTCGCGCGCCTACGTCCCGCGCAGCATCTGGACCGGCCTGCGCGACGACCTGGCCGCCCTCACCGACGGCCTGCCGATGGGCGACCCCGCCGACTTCGGCAACTTCCTGGGCGCCGTGATCGACCGCCGCTCGTACGACCGCCTCGCCAAGGTCCTCGACGACGCCCGCACCGACGACACCCTCACGGTGATCGCCGGCGGCACCGCCGACGACTCGGAGGGCTTCTACGTCCGCCCGACCGTCATCGAGGGCACCGACCCGGCGAACGCGGTCTTCACGACCGAGTTCTTCGGCCCGATCCTCGCGGTGCACGTCTACGACGACTCCCGTTATGAGGAGGTCCTCGCGCAGATGGAGAGCAGTTCCCCGTACGGTCTGACGGGCGCGATCATCGCCCAGGACCGCACCGCCATCGCGCAGGCCCAGCAGTACCTCGCGAACGCGGCCGGCAACTTCTACATCAACGACAAGCCGACCGGCGCCGTCGTCGGCCAGCAGCCCTTCGGCGGCGGCCGGGCCTCCGGCACCAACGACAAGGCCGGCGCGTCGAGCAACCTGCGCCGGTGGGTGAGCCCGCGCTCGATCAAGGAGACGTTCGTGCCGGCGACGGACCACCGTTACCCGCACATGGGCTGAGTCTCCCCAGCTCCCGGCGCGCCCATGAGGCGCGCCGGAGACCGCGGGACCGGCCTGCCCCCAGAGCTCGCCGGTCCCGCCCCGGCCGGTCCGCCTCACCAGGCGGGCCGGCCGGTTTGCTGTATATGGTGGCGATATGCAAGATCACGCCGGCTGGCACCGCGCCGTCCGCTACCGCGCGGACCCCGCCCTGGCGCGCGAACGGGCCGCCGCCCGCACCACCGCGTACGTCTACGGCAACATCATCCTGTTCGCCACGGTCATCCCGCTCACGGCCGCGGACCTGCACCACCACCACGCCGCCCTGCTGGTCCTGGGCGTGGCGGCCTCCACCTACCTGGCCCACGTCTTCGCCGACATCATCGGCCACCAGGTCAAATCCGGCACGCCGCTGGACCGGCCCGGGCGGCGCCGCGAACTGCGCGACGCCCTCCCGATCGTCTCGTCCGCCTGGGTGCCGGCGCTGCTGCTCTTCCTGGGCGGCCTCGGCTGGCTGCCGGAACGGGGTGCCGTCCTCGCCGCCGAGGGCTATCTGCTGCTGCGCATGGCGCTGGTGGGGCTGGTCGTGGAGCGGCTGCGCTCGGACGAGCGGGTGTCGCTGCGGACGCTGCTGTCGGGACTGCTCCTCGCCGCTGCCGCGGCGGCGATCGCGATCGTCAAAGCGATCCTCGGCCACTGACAGCGGTGATCGACTGGCGTGCCCTGCAGGATGATCGAGGCGACTCCGGCGTCGTCGTCGGGGCGTTGCTGGACCGGCTCGCACGCCACCCGGACGACGCGCTCTGGAGGGAGCTCGAACGCCGGCTGATCGTCGAGGAGGAATGCTTCTGCTCGGCCGGGATCGCCGCGCTGCCCGCGCTCAGCTCGCTTGCGCGCTCCGGCGCCGCCCTGCCCGCGCTCAGCTCGCTTGCGCGCCCCGGCGGCGCCGGGCAGCGGGACCGGGCGCTCGATCTCGCCGCGCTGATCGTGCGGACCGTGCACCGCTACGCATCGCACGACCACCTGGTCCGGGCCGATCCGCAGGTCTTCGCGGAGTTGCACGCCCTCGCCCGGGAACGCCTCGCCACCTCTTTCGCCGGGCCCGCGCTGATCTCGTGGCTGCAGGGCGCCCTGGCCTTCGCGGGTTACACGTCGCGGGCGGCGACCCGGTCCTCGCCGACGGCCTCACCCACCTGTTCGGGCGGGCGGAATGCAGTCTGTGCGGCAGCGTGTTCCCCCTGGCCGACTGGCTCGAGGCCGAGAACAGCCCCGCACAGCCCATCGACCCGATCGTGCCGAGGACCGACCGCTCACCCTGACACCCGTGAAGGTGAGCCGAGAGCCGCGCTCCCGCTGCGAGACGGCGCACGCGTCCGCTACCGGAACGCGGCTTCCGCCTTGGTGAGTTCGGGCTCGAGCAACTGCTGGAGCACGGCAACGGCCGGGCCGGGCTCGGCGGGCGTGACCTCGGCGAGGGCGGCCTCGACCGCGGCCGCGTCGGAGGTGCCCAGACCCAGGATCAGCGCGGCGGCCGGGCCCCGCGACGTGCCCTTC
Organism: uncultured Actinoplanes sp.; assembly: GCA_934667465.1. GTDB lineage: Bacteria > Actinomycetota > Actinomycetes > Mycobacteriales > Micromonosporaceae > Actinoplanes. The sequence goes on from CAKUMG010000404.1 coordinate 4,699, forward strand.
CAGCGGCGCGCCAGCTCCTCCAGCTCGCCCACCGGCCAAGCGCCCGCTTCGGGGCACGCGGCGGCGAGCGCCGCGCCCAGATACCCGTACAGCTCGGAATCGCCTCTTCTCGCAGCGAGCCGCGGCAACTCCCCGGCGACAGCGGCCCGCGCGGCCTCGGCGTCCGGGGTGGGGCCGGCCGGGCGGGTGCGGTCCGCCGTGGCGATCGCATAGAGGCCGAGCAGGACCGCGCTGCGGTGGTAGTCGGTGATGCGCTCGTCCACCGCCAGGTCGGCGAGCATCGGCACCCGGGCGGCGGTCCACGGGTAGCACTCGCCCCGGTGCGCCGCCTCGTCGAGCACCTCGGCCAGCAGGTCGCCGGCGTCGCCTTCCTCCTGCCAGGCGCCCAGCTCGTCGTGCTGGTCGTAGACCTCGTGCTCCTCCGCCTCGTCGAGCAGGTCGAGGGGGAAGTCGGCGCCGCGCTGCCGGGCGGTGTGCCCGGCGATCGCGTCGAGCTCCGCCGCGCCGCCGTCCAGGGCAGCGCACCGCAAAGCCGGCGCCTCACCGCCACCGCGGCGCGAGGCAGAAGCGTCCGGCGCCGTGCGGAGTGCGGCGCGCGGTGGCAGGTCGGGGATCGGCACGAAGACACCGTACGGGCTCAAGCCCCCACGTAATCCGCCAGGTGCTCGCCGGTGAGCGTGGCCCGCGCGGCGACCAGCTCCGCCGGAGTGCCCTCGAAGACGACCCGCCCGCCGTCGTGGCCGGCGCCCGGGCCGAGGTCGATGATCCAGTCGGCGTGGGCCATGACCGCCTGATGGTGTTCGATGACGATGACGGACTTGCCGCTGTCGACGAGGCGGTCGAGCAGGCCGAGGAGCTGTTCGACGTCGGCGAGGTGCAGGCCGGTGGTGGGCTCGTCGAGCACGTACACGCCGCCCTTGTCGCCCATCCGGGTGGCGAGCTTGAGGCGCTGGCGCTCGCCGCCGGACAGGGTGGTGAGCGGCTGGCCGAGGGTGAGGTAGCCGAGGCCGACGTCGGCCAGGTGGCTCAGGATCTTGTGGGCGGCGGGGGTCTTCGCGTCGCCGGCGCCGAAGAACTCCTCGGCCTGCGTGACCGGCATGGCGAGGACCTCGCTGATGTCCTTGCCGCCCAGGTGGTAGTCGAGCACCGACGCGTCGAAGCGCTTGCCCTCGCACTGCTCGCACGGCGTGGCGACGCCCGCCATGATGGCCAGGTCGGTGTAGATGACGCCGGCGCCCTTGCAGGTCGGGCAGGCGCCCTCGGAGTTCG
>CAKUMG010000405.1 GCA_934667465.1 uncultured Actinoplanes sp.
ACCCGGAGCAGGGCGCCGACGCTGGGCACGCGGTAGTCGCGGCGCTGGCGGACGGAGACGACCTGCTCGTACGGGTCGGTGGCGGAGCCGTCGAGGGCGCCGGCGGCCGCGGCGAAGCGGGCGTCCGCCTCCTCCGGGTCGATCGACTCGACGTCCCACGGCGTGACCTCGCCGAACGCGTCGAGCAGCTGCTCGTCGTAGGCGAACGAGGCGTTGTTCAGGGCGACGTACGCCTTCCAGACGTCGTCGTCGTCGACCCGGCCCTGGGCGGCCTTGACCGCAGCCAGGTGCGTCCGGGAGGCCTCCACGACCCGGTCGAGGGCGGCGTCCAGTTCCGCGTACTGGTCGTCGGTCATGGCAGGTGGTTCCTCTCATCGTCGAGCGGTGGTACTACGAACATCATTGAGCGATGATGCTGAGCCGAAACGGTGGTGCTGTGAGGTGAACTCTGCCGGACGGTGGCGCCCGGTCGAGCAGCGGCACCCACTTCGGTGGCAAAGCCACCGAAGTACGGGCGCACCGGAAACCCGGCGGAACGGCCGGTCAGCTCGCCCGGAGCAGCCGGTCCAGCACGCGCACGCCGAACTGTAGCCCCTCGACCGGCACGCGCTCGTCGATGCCGTGGAACAACGTCGAGAACGGCAGATCCGCGGGCAGCTTCAGCGGCGCGAACCCGAAGCACCGGATGCCGAGCGTGCTGAAGGCCTTGGCGTCGGTGCCGCCGGAGAGCATGTACGGCACGGCGCGCGCGCCCGGGTCCTCGGCGCGCAGCGCGTCGGCCATCGCGGCGACCAGCGGGCCGTCGAAGCTGGTCTCGACCGCGGCCTGCTGGGAGATGTGCTCGATCTCGATGTCCGGGCCGATCAGCCCGCGCAGCTCGTCGAGGAACGCCTCGGCCTGCCCGGGCAGCGTGCGGCAGTCGATGGTGGCCGACGCCTTGCCGGGGATGACGTTGTCCTTGTAGCCGGCCTCGAGGCGGGTCGGGTTGGCCGTGTTGCGCAGGGTCGCGCCGATCAGGTTGGCGATCGGGCCGAGCTTGGCGATGGCCAGCTCGGGCTCGTCGGGGTCGAACTCGACGCCCAGCGCGTCGCAGGCCTGCTCGAGGAAGGCGCGCACGGTGGGGGTGATCACGACCGGGAACCGGTGCCGCCCGACCGCGGCGACGGCCTCGGTGAGCGCGGTGACGGCGTTGTCGTCGTGCACGAACGAGCCGTGCCCGGGGCGGCCCTTGGCGTGCAGGCGCAGCCAGTCGAGGCCTTTCTCGGCGGTCTCCACGAGATAGAGGCGCAGGTCCTCGTGCACGGTGTAGGAGAAGCCGCCGACCTCGCCGATCGCCTCGGTGCACCCGGAGAACAGCTCGGGGTGCTGCTCGACGAGCCAGCGGGAGCCGTATTCCATGCCGGCTTCCTCGTCGGCGGTGAAGCACAGGACGATGTCGCGCGGCGGGACGACGCCGGTGCGCTGCCACTCCCGGACGACCGCGATCATCATCGCGTCGAAGTCCTTCATGTCGATCGCGCCGCGGCCCCAGAGGTAGCCGTCCTTCTCCACGCCGCCGAACGGGTCGACGGACCACTCGCTCGCGTCGGCGGGCACCACGTCGAGGTGGCCGTGCACCAGCAGGGCGCCGCGGTCCGGGTCGCTGCCGGGGATGCGGGCGACGAGGTTGGCCCGGCCGGGCGCCGACTCGAGCAGGACCGACTCGATGCCGACCTCGGTGAGCTGCGCGGCGACGTAGTCGGCGGCGACGCGCTCCCCCACGGTGGTGGCGGGATCGCCGGTGTTGCTGGTGTCGATCCGGAGCAGGTCCCGGCAGATGCGCACGACCTCGCCGGGGGCGGTGAGTGGTTCCATCCGCTATTCCTACCAGCTCCGCGGGGTGCCCGCGTTTGGCGGGGACGACCTTGCGGGTAACGCGCGGTGCGTGTCAGCACACCTTCCCCCGCTGCCGCCGGTCGGCGGCGAGACCACCGGCACGCCGATCACCGAGGTGATCGGCCGCGAGCACCGTGAGCTGCTCGCTCTCTGCGATGATCTGACTTCTGACGGTACGGACGCCGGGCGGCGCAAGGTCATCGCCCAGGTGCTCGTCGCGTCGCTGGCCCGGCACCTGTCGGCCGAGGAGCAATACCTCTACCCCGCCGTACGGGACGACGTGCCCGACGGCGGCGAGCTGGCGGACCGGGAGCTGGCCGAGGACCGCGCGCTCCTGGAGGCGCTGCGCCTGCTCGACGCGGCCGGCCCGGACGACCGCGACGAGCGCGCCGCGAACGTGACCGAGCGCCTGGCGAGGCACGCCGGGGCCGCATCCGGCGAGCTGATGCCCTTGCTGGCCCGCATGGTGTCGGTGGAGGATCTGGTCCGGCTCGGCAACCGTTTCGAGACGGCCCTGGAGTCGGCGCCGACCCGCCCGCACCCGGGCACGCCGGCCACCCCGCCGTGGAACAAGGTGGTGGACCCGGCGGTGGCCCTCGTGGACAAGGTCCGCGACGTCGTGGGCCGCCGGACCACGTACCCGAAGGATCTCTGACGCCGCCCGGAAGATCACGCGCGTCGATGCTTATTGATCATCAGACTATGGCGAGCGTCGATGCGTTGTGATCATCCGGACCCGCGTACGGCTTAGGCGTTTCTGTCCTTTTGATTTACCCGTTTGTCACTTTCGGGGGATCTTTGCACAGCCGAAGGTCTAGCCCTTATCCCGCTGACGTCCTACCGTCACGCTATGAACCTGGAGCTGCGGCATCTCAAGGTGGTCTGTGCCATCGCGGAGACGGGCAGCGTGACGAAGGCTGCGTCCCTGCTCGGTCTGGCCCAGCCTGCCCTCACCGCCCAGCTGCAACGGATCGAGCGCACGCTCGGCGGACCGTTGTTCGAGCGGGACCGGCGCGGCGCGCGCCCCACACCGCTCGGTGAGCTGGTGCTCTCCCGGGCGCGGGTGCTGCTGCCCGCGATGAAGGGCCTGCAGGACGAGGCGGCCCGGCTGGCCGGGTCCGGATCGGACACGGCGATGAGCCGCTACCGGATCGGCTCGATCGGCGGGCCGGTGGTCGGCGGGATCGTGCAGCGGCTCTCGGCGGCGCAGCCGGACGCGCAGATCAGCACGTACGCGTCCTGGTCCCGCGACGAGATGGCGGCGCTCACCCAGGCCGGCAAGCTGGACTTCGTGCAGGTCGGCGTGTGCGGCGACTCCATGCCGGCCACCGAGCACGGGCTGGTCTGGCAGAGCATCGCGGTCGACGGCGTGTGCGTCCTGATGCCCGAGGAGCACCCCCTGGCCCAGGGCATCGAGGTGGACCTGGCCGACCTCGGCGACGCGAGCTGGGCGGTGGGCCCGGGCGAGGGCTGCTTCGGCGACTGCTTCGCGGCGGCGTGCGCGCGGGCCGGTTTCACGCCCCGGCGGATCCTCGAGACGGACGTCCGGGGCTGCGTCGACCTGACCGAGTCGGGCGTCGCGCTCGCGCTCTGCCAGTCCGCGTTCCGGCCGCCGGCGGGCCTGGTGACCCTGCCGCTGAAGGGCGCGCCGCTGCGCTGGAAGCAACTGCTGGGGTGGCATCCGGAGGGCCCCGCCGCCCAGGTCGCCCCGCGGCTGCTGGAAATGGCACGAGAGGCGTACCTCGATGCCTCGGCCCGAAATCCGCTCTATCTGAAATGGCGCGAGGACTATCCGCAGCTGGGCCCGGAACAGCTCGCCGCGGTCTGAACCACCGGAAACCCCGGCCATCCGGCCGGGGTTTCCGTTCACGCGTGGTTCATCATGCGGCCGCGGGGGCGGGAGAGCCCGCGGCAAACGTCAGCTCCCCGTCCGCGACCCCGACGGAAATCGTCTGCCCGGGCGCGATGTCCGCGGCCAGCAGCATCCGCGAGAGCCGGTTGTCGAGCTCGCGCTGAATGGTCCGGCGCAGCGGCCGGGCGCCGTACTCGGGCTCGAATCCGCGCTCGGCGAGCCAGTCGACCGCCTCGGTCGTGACGTCGAGGCGGATGTCCTGGGCCGCCAGCCGGCGCCGGGTCTCGCCCAGCAGCAGCTCGGTGATCCGGCGCAGCTGCTCCGTCTCGAGCTGCCGGAAGACGATGATCTCGTCGATCCGGTTGAGGAACTCGGGGCGGAACTGCTCGCGCAGCCGCCGGTCGAGCCGCTCGCGCAGGTCCCGGTCCGCGCCGCGCTCGTCGGCGGTGCCGAAACCCAGCGTGCGCTTGGTGCCGCTGATGATCTCCGAGCCGGTGTTGCTGGTCATGATCACCACGGTGTTCCGGAAGCTCACCGTGCGGCCCTGGCTGTCGGTCAGCCGCCCGTCGTCGAGCACCTGCAGCAGGATGTTGAACACGTCCGGGTGCGCCTTCTCGATCTCGTCGAGCAGCACCACGCTGTACGGGCGCCGGCGCACGGCCTCGGTGAGCTGCCCGGCCTCGTCGTAGCCGACGTAGCCCGGAGGGGCACCGACCAGCCGCGAGACGGTGTGCCGCTCCTGGAACTCGCTCATGTCGAGCCGGATCATCCGGTCCGGCTCGCCGAACAGCGCCTCCGCCAGCGAGCGGGCCAGCTCGGTCTTGCCGACGCCGGTCGGTCCGAGGAACAGGAAGCTGCCCACCGGCCGGTCCGGGTCGCCCAGGCCCGCCCGGGAGCGGCGCACGGCCTCGGCGACCGCCGCCACGGCCTCCTCCTGGCCCACCACCCGGTCGTGCAGGTGACTCTCCAGGCGCAGCAGGCGGTCGCGCTCCTCCTCGGTGAGCTGAGCGACCGGGATGCCCGTGGCCCGGGACACCACCTCGGCGATGTCGCCCGGGGTCACCTGCGGCACGCCCGCGTGGCCGTCCCGCGTACCGGCGATCCTGGCCTTGATGGTGTTGATCTCGTCGCGCAGCTCGGACGCCTTCTCGTAGTGCTCGGCGGCGACGGCCTGGTCCCGGTCGCGGGACAGCTGCTCGAGGCGGCGCTCCTGCTCGCGTACATCCGCCTTCGGAGTTTTTGTCCGCAGCCGGACCCGCGCGCCGGCCTGGTCGATCAGGTCGATCGCCTTGTCGGGCAGGAAGCGGTCGGTGATGTAGCGGCTGGACAGCTCCGCGGCGGCGTCCAGGGCCTCGTCGGTGATCCGGACCTGGTGGTGCGCCTCGTAGTTGTCGCGCAGGCCGCGCAGGATCGCGACGGTGTCCTCGACGCTCGGCTCGCCGACCAGGACCGGCTGGAAGCGCCGGGCCAGGGCCGCGTCCTTCTCGATGTTGCGGCGGTACTCGTCCAGCGTGGTCGCGCCGACCACCCGCAGCCGGCCGCGAGCGAGGGCGGGCTTGAGCATGTTGCTCGCGTCCATGCCGCCGCCGTCACCGCCGCCGCCCGCACCGACCAGGGTGTGGATCTCGTCGAGGAAGACGATCAGGCCGTCGCCGCTGTCCTGGATCTCGTCGATGACCTTGCGGAGCCGCTCCTCGAAGTCGCCGCGGTAGCGGGTGCCCGCGACCAGGCCGGCCAGGTCGAGCTGGATGACGCGCTTGCCGGCCAGGGTCTGCGGCACGTCGCCGTCGACGATGCGCTGGGCCAGGCCCTCCACGACGGCGGTCTTGCCGACGCCGGCCTCGCCGATCAGCACCGGATTGTTCTTGGTGCGCCGCGACAGCACCTCCACGGCCTGCTCGATCTCGTCGGCCCGGCCGATGACCGGGTCGATCTCGCCGCGCCGGGCCATCTCGGTCAGGTCCACGCCGTACTGCTCGAGCGTGGGGGTGTTCGTCGGGCCACTCCCGCTGCCGGTCCCGCCGCCGCCGGGCGCGGGGGCGGGCTGGTCGGCCTGCTGCAGGGTGCGCGGGTCGATCCGGGCGGACAGCAGCCGGCCGGCCGCGGAGTCGGGGTTGAGACCGAGGGCCATCAGGACGTGCTCCGGGCCCACGTAGGAGGCGCCGACGGCCCGCGAGATCTGCAGGCTGTCAAGCAGGGCGCGCTTGGCGGCGGGGGTGAGCGCGAGGCGCTCGGGC
>CAKUMG010000406.1 GCA_934667465.1 uncultured Actinoplanes sp.
GCCCGCGCCCGCCCGACCGCCTCGGTCACGAAGCGCAGCCGCTCGTGCGCCTGATCGATGTTCCCGGCGACGGCAGCGACGCCCGGACCCGCGTACCGATGGGTCAGGTCCTGCAGCGCGACCGCGGCCGCCGCGACCGCACCCTCCGCGCCCAGCCGGCGCCGCTCGACCTCCGCCGCGGCCTGCTCCGCGCGGCCTTCCAGGTCGCGCAGCCGGTCGAAGGCCTCGGACTCGGCGTCGAGCCGGTCGTCGGCGGCACGGCAGCGCGCGATGATCTCGGTCAGCGTGCGGCGCCGGACGTCGGCGGCCGGGGCCGGCTCCTCCTCGAGCGTCATCCGGAGCCGGAACGCCTCGGCGACGTCCTGTCGCGACTGCTCCAGGGCATCGCGGAAGCGGACCGTCTCGGCGTCGCCGTACTGCGCGGTGGCCAGGTCGAGCTCACTTTCGGCCGCGCGCAGGTCGTCGTCGAGCTCGATGAGCAGCGCGTTGGCCTCGGCCGTGAGCTCGGCGGTGGTCGGACCGGCGGGCGCGGCCGGGGCCGCGGGCGCCGCCCGGGCGTGGCGGCGGGCGACAACCCAGATCAGGGCGCCCACCAGCACGATCGCGAGGACCACCACGATCCAGATCGCCGCGACGCCGGAGCCCTTCGCCGCCTCGGTGTAGCCCTCGGCGGCGGCCACGACCGCGCCCGGCCAGTCGCCGCGGGCGAGCGCCGGCTCGATCTCCTGCGCGGCGACGTCGTCGAGCTCGCGGTCGGTGATGCGCTGGTCCTTGGGGAAGGAGTAGGCATAGGCGCGGTCCCCGGTGGCGACCGCCAGCAGGGCGTCACGGTCACCGAGGTCGCTCAGCCGGGCCGTCTCGTCGGTCCACTCCTGCGCGGGCGTGCCGTCGAACGAGTCGACGAACACGACGAAGAGCTGAATGCCCGTCTCCCGCTGCAGCGAGCCCAGGGCGGCATCGGCGCCGGCACGCCCGGAGGCCAGCGCGCCTGCCGCGTCGGTCACCTGGGCCGCGAGCCGCCCCGGGGCGTCGGCGCGGGCCGGGGCCGGAACGAGGAGGGCCAGCAGCGCCACCAGGGGCACCATGCGTCGTACAAGGTTCACCGGAACACCGTAGATGCCAGGTCCGACACTGTGCCCCCAGGTCGGGGTGGCAAGGTGGTCGCATGAGTCAGCGAGTCAAGGGAGTGATCGCCCGGGCCAAGGGCGCGCCGGTCGAGGTCACCACCATCATCGTGCCCGATCCGGGCCCGGGCGAGGCCGTCGTCCGCGTCCAGGCCTGTGGGGTCTGTCATACCGACCTGCACTACCGCGAGGGCGGCATCAACGACGACTTCCCGTTCCTGCTGGGCCACGAGGCCGCGGGCATCGTGGAGTCCGTCGGCGCCGGCGTGACCGACGTCGCGCCGGGCGACTTCGTCGTGCTCAACTGGCGCGCGGTCTGCGGCGACTGCCGGGCCTGCCGCAAGGGCAAGCCGTGGTACTGCTTCAACACGCACAACGCGGTCCAGAAGATGACGCTGGAGGACGGCACCGAGCTGACCCCGGCGCTGGGCATCGGCTCGTTCGCGGAGAAGACGCTGGTTGCCGCGGGGCAGTGCACCAAGGTCGACCCGGAGGCCCGGCCCGCGGCGGTCGGCCTGCTCGGCTGCGGCGTCATGGCCGGCATCGGCGCGGCGATCAACACGGGCGGGGTGACCCGCGGCGACTCGGTCGCGGTGATCGGCTGCGGCGGCGTGGGCGACGGCGCGGTGGCCGGCGCGGCGCTGGCCGGGGCCACCACGATCATCGCGATCGACACCGACGACCGGAAGCTGGAGTGGGCCCGCAAGTTCGGCGCCACCCACACGATCAACGCCAAGGGCAAGGACGTCGTCGCGGAGGTGCAGGCGCTGACCGGTGGCCACGGCGCCGACGTGGTCGTCGAGGCGGTGGGCCGCCCGGAGACGTACAAGCAGGCCTTCTATGCCCGTGACCTGGCGGGGACCGTCGTCCTGGTCGGCGTGCCGACCCCGGAGATGATGATCGAGTTGCCGCTGGCGGACGTCTTCGGCCGCGGCGGCGCGCTCAAGAGCAGCTGGTACGGCGACTGCCTGCCCACCCGCGACTTCCCGATGCTCACCGAGCTCTACAAGCAGGGCCGGCTCGACCTCGACGCGTTCGTGACCGAGGAGATCGCCCTGGACCAGGTCGAGGAGGCGTTCGCCAAGATGCACCACGGCGACGTGCTGCGGTCCGTGGTGGTGCTCTGATGGCGGCCCGGGTCGACCACGCGGTGACGAGCGGCACGTTCTCGCTCGACGGCGAGACGTTCGACGTGGACAACAACGTGTGGGTCGTCGGGGACGAGCGGGAATGCGTCGTCATCGACGCCCCGCACTCCGTACCCGAGATCCTGAAGGTCGTCGACGGCCGCAAGGTCGTCGCTATCGTCCTCACCCACGCGCACGACGATCATGTCCGGGTGGCGCCGGAGCTCGCCGAGCGGACCGGTGCGCCGCTGCTGCTGCACCCCGCCGAGGAGGTGCTCTGGGAGCTGACCCACGCGGGCGTGCCGATGCCGGCGCCGCTGGCCGACGGCCAGGAGGTCACAGTGGGTGGCGTTACGCTCAAGGTGCTGCACACGCCGGGCCACAGCCCCGGCGCGATCTGCCTCTATGCACCGGCGCTGGGCTGCGTCTTCACCGGCGACACGCTGTTCCAGGGCGGTCCGGGCGCGACCGGGCGGTCCTACAGCGACCGGCCGACGATCGAGCAGTCGATCCGCGACCGGCTGCTGAGCCTGCCGCCGGCCACGGTCGTGCACACCGGCCACGGCGACGACACGACGATCGGCGCCGAGCAGTTCTGAGCAGCGATCTGCCGGGCCGTGCGGACGGCCCGGCAGATCAACCACTGAAGATCAAGCAGCCCTCGCGTACGCGGGGACGGACCGATCCGCGAGCAGGTCGAGCGACAGGGCGGCGGTCCAGCTGAACGTGGGCGCGCCGATGCCCTCCCCGGTGTCCGGGTGGAAATACTCGAAGTGCCCCGAGCGGTGCACCAGCCGGATCATGGCCGTCCGCAGGTCCTCGGCCTCGCCCCGGTAGCCGTGCACCAGCATGCCGCGCCGCAGCAGCCAGTTCACGTTGATCCAGATCGGGCCGCGCCAGTACCGCAGCGTGTCGAAGTCCGCGGCCGTGCGGTCGTAGCTCGGCACCGGCAGGCCTGTCGTCTCGGGCAGGCCGAACCGCTCCGACGCGGCCTCCGCCATGATCGCGGCGGCCTGGTCCTCGGGCAGTCCGGGCAGGAGCAGGGGCACCAGACCGCTGACCGTCCGAGCGGGACTGAGCTTTCCCGTACGCACGTTGCGTGCCCGGAACGTGCGGGTCCGCCCGTCCCACAGGTGCCGCGAGATCGCGCGCGTGATCCGGTGGGCCCGCTCGAGGTGCGGGTCCGGATCGGCGCCCACGACGCCCGCGATGTGCACCAGGGCCAGCTCGGCGGCGGCCAGGATGGCGTTGAACGACGGGCACTCGACCACGAAGTCGTGCCGGGTGGCGAGCCCCGAGTCGGAGTAGTCGCCCTCCCGGTAGTTCAGGACCAGCCCCAGGTAGCGGGCGTAGTCCACGTCCGTGGGGCGGTGCGCGGCGTCGGCGACCTCGAGGTCGCGGCGTCTGAAACGGTCGAGCAGGCCCATGTCGGCGGGCACGTCGGCCAGTGCGAAGTCCCAGGACGGGCTGTTGTCGAGCCCCGACTCCCAAGGGTGCACGATGGCGGCCAGGCCGTCACCGCCGGCGTCGCGTGCGCCGGCGAGGTGTTCCTGCTGGGCGACCAGGCGGGGGTAGAGCCACTCGAGCTCCTCCCGGGCCTCGTGCACGCCGGCCGCGCCGTGCGAGGTGGCCCGCCGGTAGACCTCCCACGCGGCGATCGCGTGCAGCGGGGGCTGGACCAGGCCGGTGCTGCCCCGCGGCTTGCGGTCGGCATAGGCGGGGACGTTCCAGAAGGCGGGGCCGGGGAAGTAGTCGCCCTCGGCGGTGCCGGGATCGAAGACGATGTGCGGCACGCGGCCGTCGGGCCATTGTGCTTCGAAGAGGCTGCGCAGGTCCCGCCAGGCGCGGGAGGGATTCACGTACGCGAGGCCTATGGCGATGAAGGCGGCGTCCCAGCTCCACTGGTGCGGATAGAGACGGCGGGACGGGACCATGTGGTCGCCGGCCCAGTTGACGTCGAGAACGGAGGCAGCGGATTTCCAGAGATCAGCAGACATGTCCGGGTTATCGGCAGCGGGCGGATGGTGCATCGGGCTGAGCATCTATCTATAGCCTTTCCGCCGGAGGGCCGGGCAAACCCGATCGATCGGGTGTGACGCGCCGCGCTTGAGGGTTATCGGGCGCGCGTTAGCACAAGTCGCCCGCCACGGAGGCAATCCGTACGAGTGGCTTGCGGGGACGGCCTTGTCGGCCCGGCGGGGTCAGCTTTCGAGATCGATTTCACCATGATCCGGACAGCAAAGGCGAACGAAAGTAGCAAATCGCCGCCTTCGCCGTCCGTGGCGAGCTGGGCCGCGCCGTCGGTCAGGGCGGCGGTGACCGGGCCTTGTCAGGCGTCGATCGTGAGCCAGAGGCGGCTGCGGCGGCCCGGGAGATAGGGCGAATCGAGGCGCTTGGCGACGATGCCGGGCAGGCCCTGCGCCCGCGCGGTCTCCAGCGCGAAGTCGCCCCCGCCGGGGAAGTAGGGCGGCGTCTGCCAGTTGTCACCGGTCAGGCCCAGCCCCTCGAGCAGTTCCCGGCGCTCGGCGTAGCGGAGCAGCTCGACCGTGGAATGCCCCTCGAGCCACAGCAGGTCGTACAGCAGGAAGTGCACGGGGTTGCGCTCGGCGGTGCGCCGGGCGGCGGCCGAGTCGCGGGGCGCCTTGCGGTGCTCGAGGCGCGCCGGCGACACGGCCGGCCCGTCGAAGGCCACGATCTCGCCGTCGAGGACCGCCTCGGCGGGGGCGAGCGCGGGGCCGAGGGCGCGCAGCTCGGGGTACCACGAGGTCAGTGTGCGGCGGCCTGACCAGCGCAGCTCGTAGCCCCACTCCCGGTCGTCGGCGGGCAGGCCGGAGCCGCGGACTGGCAGCATCGGCGCCACGGTCTCCGGCATCGGCTCCCAGCCCGGCTCGGGCGGGTCCATCCGCCGGACCATCCAGTCCTGGCCACCGGTCCGGAAGAACACGTAACGGCCCGACGTCCGGTCGCCGTGGAACGTGACGCCTATCTCGTCGTCGCGCCACTTGTCCGCCTCGTACGTGCCCCGGTCGTGGATGGTCATCCGGCCGCCGCCGTACTCGCCGGCCGGGATGTCGCCCGCGAACGTGAGGTATTCGAGCGGGTGGTCCTCGGTGTGCTTCGCCAGGTGGTTGCGCCCCTTGTCGCGGGGGAGGCCGCGCGGGACGGCGAACGAGACGAGCACGCCGTCGCGCTCCAGCCGCACGTCCCAGTGCAGGCTGCGGGCGTGGTGCTGCTGGATGACGAACCTGCGGTCGCCGGACGGGCGGGGCCGCGCGCCCGGCACGGGCTCGGGGGTGCGCGCCGCGTCACGCTTGCTTCGGTAGGTGTCCAGCCGGTCGGCCATGTACCGATTGTCCGCCGGACTTACACGCTTGTCATTCCGGCCGATGTCAGACCCCGATGCCAAACTGCCGTCATGTACGCCGAACGGGGCACATCGATGCCGCATGTCGTGGCCTGGCGCAGCGTGGTCCCGGCGCGCGGCGGCGGGGACGGCCGGGTGCTGCCCGACGGCTGCCTCGACGTGATCTGGCAGGACGGCAGCGTCTTCGTGGCCGGCCCCGACACCGCCGCCCGGCTGGCCCCGGCGGCGGCGGGCACCCGCTTCTTCGCGCTGCGCTTCGCCGCCGGCACGGGGCCCGCGGTGCTGGGCGTCCCGGCCGACGAGGTCACCGACGAGGGCTGCCTGTCGGTGCCCGGCCCCTACGCC
>CAKUMG010000407.1 GCA_934667465.1 uncultured Actinoplanes sp.
GGCCGGGCTGGTGGGCGCGGGGCTCGCGGTCTGCGGTGCCGTGCTGCAGGCGCTGACCCGCAATGCGCTCGCCGACCCGTACCTGCTGGGGATCTCCGCCGGTGCCTCGACGGGCGCGGTCGGCGTGCTCGTGCTCGGCTTCGGCGCGGGGGCCTCGTCCCTGGCGGCCGGCGCGTTCGCGGGCAGCGTCGCCGCGTTCGGGGTGGCGCTGCTGCTGGCCGGGCGGCGCTGGACCCAGCCGGGCCGGATCCTGCTGGCCGGGGTGGCCGCCGGTCAGCTGTTCACGGCGCTGACCAGCCTGATCGTGGTGGCCGACGCGACGCCGGACAGCACCCGCACCATCATGTTCTGGCTGCTCGGCTCGCTGACCGCCGCGTCCTGGCAGTCGGTGGCGCTGTGCGCGGCCGCCGCGGGTGTCGTGCTGGCGGTCTGCTGGGCGGCGGCGCCCGCGCTGGACGCGTTCTCGTTCGGCGCGGACGTGGCACAGACGCTGGGCTTCTCGCCCGTACGGGTTCGTGCGCTGCTCTTCACCGTGACGGCCCTGCTGACCGCGGTGCTGGTGGCGGCGAGCGGGGCGATCGGCTTCGTGGGGCTGACCGTGCCGCACGCGGTCCGGCGGGTGGTGGGTTCCCGGCACCGGCCGCTGCTCCCGGGTTCGGCGCTGGCCGGGGCCACGCTGCTGATCTGGGCGGACACCGCGGCGCGGACGGTCTTCGCGCCGCAGGAGATCCCGGTGGGGGTGGTGACCGCGCTCGTCGGGGTGCCCGCCTTCGCGATCCTGTTGCGCAGAAGGGAGCGTACGGCGTGAAGCTGTCCGCCGAGGACGTCGGCCGCAGCATCCGCGGCGCGCGGCTGCTGGCCGGGGTGGCCCTGGAGGCGCCCGCGGGGTCCTTCGTCGGCCTGCTCGGACCGAACGGGTCGGGCAAGTCCAGCCTGCTGCGCGTGCTCGCGGGGCTCGACCGGCCGGACCGCGGGCGGGTGCTGCTCGACGGGACGGACCGGTCCGCGCTGCCGGCCAGGGCGGTGGCCCGGCGGGTCGCCGTGGTGACCCAGCACGCCCCGGACGACGCGGACATGACCGTGCTCGACGTGCTGCTGCTGGGCCGCATCCCGCACCGGTCGCTGCTGGCCCCGGCGAGCGCCGCGGACCTGGACCGGGCCGCGGCCGCGCTGGCGGACACCGGGCTGGCCGGCTGGGAGCGGCGGCGCTGGACGTCGCTGTCCGGCGGGGAGCGGCAGCGCGTGAGCATCGCGCGGGCCCTGCTCCAGGATCCGGAGCTGCTGCTGCTCGACGAGCCGACGAACCACCTCGACATCCGGCACCGGTTCGAGCTCCTGCACGACCTGGCGCATTCCGCGGTGACCGTGGTGGCGGCGCTGCACGAGCTGGACCTGGCGGCGCAGTACTGCGACCGGATCGTGCTGCTCGCCGACGGCCGGGTCGTGGCCGCGGGTTCACCGGGCGAGGTGCTCACCCCCGCTCGGATCGCGTCGGTGTTCGGGGTCGCGGCCGAAGTGGACACCGACGGCGCCGGGCGGCCGCGGGTGCGCCTGCGCCGGGCGTCGTGATGACCGATGTCAATGGAAACGATGACCTGCCGACAGATGTATTGACCAATTCCTCTTACACATGCGCATCCGGGCATGTGGTTCTTTCTATAGTGGAACCGGTTGGCGGTCGGCCGGGTATCGGTTAGCGTGAGAGGAAGGCACGGCTCTTCAAGGGAGTCGCTTTTGACGCTGCACCTTTCCCCGAGAATCGATCCGGCATTGCATTCGGTGCTCACCGAATCGGACCTGCCGGGGCGTTTGATCGAGGCGCTGGGATCCCCTCTCGGCGTCGTCCTTCCTTCTCAGTTGGCCGGCAACGTCGCCGCCTTCCGAACCGTGCAGGCCGAGCATCACCTCGGTGGCCGGGTCTGGTTCGCGCACAAGGCCACGGGGTCGAGTGCGCTGGTCCGCGAGCTGGCCACCCTGCAGGCTGGCATCGATGTGGCCTCGCTCGGCGAGTTGCAGCATGCGCTCGGCGCCGGGTTCACGCCGGACCGCGTCATGGCGACCGGTCCGAAAAACGCAGACTTCCTCTGGTTGTGCGCGCAATCCGGGGTGACCGTGAATGCGGACTCACTCGCCGAGATCTCCGCACTCGCCGACCTCGTGAGGTCCCATCGGCTGCCCCGGGCAAAGGTCATGGTGCGGCTGTCGGAATTCACCGCCCCGGGCGTCCGGGTCGGCAGCAGGCGCAGCCGATTCGGCATCCCGGCCGAGTCGTTCCCGCGGGCCCTGGATCTGTTCGACAAGCACCCGGACGCGCTCGAACCGGTCGGGGTGGGATTCCACCTCGACACCCAGGGACTGCCCGAGAAGGCGGCTGCCGTGGAGGGGTGCCTGGCCGCCCTCGAGGCCTGCCGGGAGCGAGGGCTGCGCCCGTGGGCCCTGGACGTAGGTGGCGGGTTCGGGGTCAGCTATCTGGCCGACGGCGCGGAATGGGAGCGCTGGACGTCGGCGCTCACCGAGGCGGTGCTGGGCCGGCGGGCACCGCTGACCTGGAACGGGCACGGCTACGGGCTGCGCAACGAGGGCGGCACGGTGCGCGGGGCGCTCAGCCTCTATCCGGGGCACCGGCCGGTGGCCGGGGCGGGCTATCTCGACCGGCTGCTGCGGACCCCGGCGCCCGGGCAGCGCCGCCCCCTCGGAGAACTGCTCCTGGACAACATGTACGACCTGCACGTGGAGCCCGGGCGCGCGCTGGTGGACCAGTGCGGGCTGCTGCTGGCGACCGTGCTGGAAGTGCGCGACGACGACGGCGGCGACACGCTGATCCGGCTCGACTGCAACGCGCGCGACGTCAGCATGGAGGAGCACGGCGTGCTCATGGATCCCATCGTCGTGCCGCGATCCGGCGCCACCGGGCCGGGACCCGTCGGGGCCTACCTCTTCGGCAACCTGTGTCTCGAGTCGGACCTGATCACCCGGCGCAAGGTCTTCCTGCCCGCCCGGCCCCGGGCCGGCGACGTGCTGGCCTTCGTCAACACGGCCGGTTACTTCATGGACCTGAGCGCCACGCAGGCGCTGCGGCAACCGATCGGGCGCAAGGTCGCGCTCTACCGGACCGGCGGATCGTGGCGATGGTGCCTCGACGAGCAGTACTGGCCCCATCTTCCGGGCGAGGGGGAGGCAGCATGAGATACGACGCCATGACCGAGGCCATCGGCAACACCCCGCTGGTGCGGATCGACCCGTCGGTGCACGGCCTGCGCCGGATCGACCTGTACGCCAAGATGGAGCTGCTCAACCCGTTCGGCTCGCTCAAGGACCGGGCCTCCTGGAACATGGTCCGCCCGCACATCGACGCGGCCGCCGAGCGGGGCGACACCGTGGTCGAGCTGTCCAGCGGCAACACCGCCAAGGCGCTCGCGGTCATCGCCGGCATGCACGGGCTGAAGTTCCGCAGCGTGACCAACCGGATGAAGGTCCCCGAGATCAAGGACCTCCTCCTGCTGCTCGGCGCCGACATCGAGGAGCTGCCCGGGCAGGCCGAGTGCCTCGACCCGTCGAACACCGACGACCCGCTCACCCGGATGTACCAGACGCTCGCGTCCTCGGGCAGCGGCTATCTGCACACCGACCAGTACTTCAACGACCTCAACGTGGACGCCCACCTGCACGGCACCGGCCCCGAGATCGTCAAGGACCTCGACGGGCGTGCGCCGGACTACTTCGTCGCCTGCGTCGGCACGGCCGGGTCGTCCACCGGCGTCGCGCGCGCGTTGCGGCAGCACAACCCCGACGTCCAGGTGGTCGGGCTGGTGGCGCACAAGTCCGACTTCATCCCCGGGATCCGCACGATCGACGAGGCGCACGAGGTCGGGCTCTTCGACCCCGGCGTCTACGACACCATCGAGACGATCAGCACCGACGACGCGATCGACGGGCTGCTGACGCTGGTGCGCCGGTGCGGGACGCTCGCCGGGCCGACCGGCGGCGGTGCCTACCAGGGCGCGGTCCGGCACCTGCGGGCGGTGGACGCGCAGCTGGCGGAGGGCGAGCGGCGTACGGCTGTCTTCATCGTCTGCGACCGGGTGGAGAGCTATCTGAGTTATGTACGGGAGCGCCGGCCCGAGCTGTTCAACCGCCCGGCGCGGGGCAATTCGGTGCGCACCGTCACCGACGCCGAGACCGCGGCCGCGAAGGTGCTCGGGGTCGCGGAGGCGCAGGAGTGGGTCGCGCGCGGCCGGGGGCTCGTCGTCGATCTGCGCAGCCCGTTCGCGTACCAGGCGTTGCACATCGACGGGTCGATCAACATCGTCGACGAGATGTTCGGCGAGCTCGTGCAGGGTGGGCTGCCATTCAGCCGCCGCCGTCCGGTGCTGCTGGTCTGCCCGGTGGGGGAGAAGTCCGCCCGCTACGCGGCCCTGCTCACCCGGATGGGACACCCCGAGGTGCACTCGCTCGACGGCGGCGTGATCGCGTGGCGCGACGCCGGCGCCGAGCTGGTGCGGGACTGACATGACCGAGCCCCTGGAGACCTGGCACCGCTCGCTGCGCGCCCAGTTCCCGATGATCGCGTCGAACCCGGACGTGGCCTATCTGGACAGCGCGGCCACCTCGCAGAAGCCGCAGGCCGTGCTCGACGCGGCGATGACGTACCTGACCACCGGCAACGCCAACGCCGCCCGCGGCACCTATCCCTGGGCGAACCGGACCACCGCCCGCATCGAGCAGGCCCGTGACCGGCTGCGCCGCTTCCTCGGCGACCCGTCGCCGGAAACCTCGGGCGTGCACTTCATGAGCGGCACCACCGAGGGCCTGCGCACGGTCGCCCGCGACTGGCTGGTCCCGGGCCTGCGCGACGGCGACGAGATCATCGTCCCGTTCGCCGACCACGCCGCCAACAGCGAGCCCTGGCTGGAGGCTGCCGAACTGCTGCGCAAACAAGGCGTACGGGTCGAGGTGCGCGCGATGCCGTACGACGCCGCCCACGACTACGACTACACCCGGCTCGCCGAGCTGATCACCGACCGCACCCGCCTGATCGCCGCCACCCACGTGCACCACGTCTACGGCAACGACATGAACATCCACCGCCTGCGCGCGGCCGCCGGCCCGGACATCCCCATCTGCCTCGACGCGGCGCAGAGCATCAGCCACATCCCCATCGACCTGGCCGCCCTCGACGTCGACTTCGTGGTCTTCTCCGGCCACAAGGCCATGGCACTACCCGGCGTCGGCGCGATCTGGGCCCGCAACCAGCGCGGCCCCGTCCTCACCCCGGGCGGCTGGGCGGGCACCCCGAACACCAGCGGCATCATCAGCCTCGTGGCGGCGCTCGACTGGCTCGACGCCGCGGGCCTCGACCGGATCGCGGCCTGGAACGCGGCGCTCGGGGTGCGGCTCACCGACGGGCTCACGAAGATGTCCGCCTACGAGGTGCTGGGCTGCCAGAGCAGCCTGACCGCCGACTCCGTGGTGCAGCGCCGCGAGGGCATCGTGACGTTCCGCCACCGCGGCGTCGGCTCCAACGACCTGGGCTTCATCCTGGCCGGAGACGGCCTCATGGTCCGCGCCGACGGTCACTGCCAGGGCGAGCAGGGCGAGAAGACCTCATCCGTACGGGTCAGCGTGCACGCCTACACGTCGGCGGACGAGATCGACCGGCTCCTCGCGGTGCTCGCCACCCTCGACCGCCACCCCTGACCCTGCTCCGACGTCACCCCGCGCACGATCCGGAACTGGCGCGATCGCAACGGCCCGGCCGTCGTGCCCTGCCGGGTGCCGACTGTTGACCACGTGGGGTCGGAAAGTGTCCCCAGGTTGTCCCCACGTGAGGAGTGACGGCCCCGGAGTGATCTCCAGGGCCGTGTTTTACCTGGTGAATCGTGGTGGGCCGCCAGGGACTCGAACCCTGAACCTATGGATTAAAAGTCCACAGCTCTGCCATTGAGCTAGCGGCCCGCG
>CAKUMG010000408.1 GCA_934667465.1 uncultured Actinoplanes sp.
TGCCGTGAACACGCTGGACGACCTGCACCACACCTTCGACGTGCACGCCGCGCAGGCCCCCGACGGCCACGGCCTGCTCGACGGTGCCCGGGCCGGCGCCGCCCGCCGCCGGGTCCGCCGCCGCTGGCAGTCCCTGATCGCGGGCCTCGCCGTCGTGGCCGTCGCGGGCACCACCCCGCTGCTGGCCGGTGCCCTGCGCCACGACGCCCCACCGGAGCCGCTCCCCCCGCGGATCGCCACGCGGACCACGCTGGGCCTGGCCGAGGGTTCCCCGTTCGCGGTCGTCGGGCAGTCCAGCAGCCAGGGCTGGGAAACCATCGAAGTCAACTCCCCGGGGGGCAACCTCACCAATGCCGTCCACGTCATCGTGCGCCGGTCCAGTGCCGGCAACCTGATGTCCGGGGAGCGGCTGACCGTCGGCGGTCACGACGCCTGGTTCACCACCGACTACCGCGGCGCCGAGGTCCTCCCCGGCACGCTCGGCCCGGTGGCGATGCTCGGCTGGCCGCTGCCCTCCGGCGAGTGGGTCAAGGTGACCGGCGGCGACCGCGACGCGCTGCTCCGGGTCGCGGGGCAGGTGACCATGGGAGCGCCCCGGCCCGTCCTCACGCCGTTCCGGACGGGCTGGCTGCCGGCTGGATTCGTGACCTATCGGATCAGCCAGGACGCAAGGTCGGTCGTCG
Source organism: uncultured Actinoplanes sp. (assembly GCA_934667465.1). Lineage (GTDB taxonomy): Bacteria > Actinomycetota > Actinomycetes > Mycobacteriales > Micromonosporaceae > Actinoplanes. The sequence continues at coordinate 684 of CAKUMG010000408.1, forward strand.
CGCAGTATCAGCCGGCCGGGCTGCCGGAGCCCGACAGCCCGCACCGGAGCGCGCTCGCGATCGAGATGTGGAAGCTGCCCGGCTCGGAGTGGCCGCGGCAGCGGCAGGACCTCTGGCGCCCGGTGACGGGCGCCGGGGGCCGACCCACGTACGAGAGGAAGCAGTCGCCCGAGGATGCCGACACACTCGCGGTGGAGACCCCGACCTGCGTTGTTCACATCCGGATGCGCGGGGCCACGCGCGCAGCGGACCTGCGGCGGGTCGCCGAGAACCTGACCATCGCCGACTGCACCGACCGGAAGACCTGGAGCCCGGCCGGCTCCTGAGGATGGTGCGGGGGGTACGGGTTCGGGGCCGTACCCCCCGCAACTGTCAGGCGGCGGACGGTCCGGCGTTGGTGCGCGAGCGGACGATCTCGGCGACGTGCGCGACCGCCTCGTCCAGCGGCACGTTGTTGCGCTGCGACCCGTCGCGGTAGCGGAACGACACCGTGCCGCCGCTCACGTCGTCGTCGCCGGCGATCGCCATGAACGGGATCTTCTGCTGCTGCGCGGTGCGGATCTTCTTCTGCATCCGGTCGGTGGAGTGGTCGACCTCGGCGCGGATGCCCTCCTTGCGGAGCCGGTCGACGAACTCCTGCAGGTAGTCGCCGTGGTCGTCGCGGATCGGGATGCCGACGACCTGCACCGGGGCGAGCCAGGCCGGGAACGCGCCCGCGTAGTGCTCGACCAGCACGCCGAAGAACCGCTCGATCGAGCCGAACTTCGCCGAGTGGATCATCACCGGCTCCTGCCGGGACCCGTCGGCGGCCTGGTACTCGAGGCCGAAGCGGGCCGGCTGGTTGAAGTCGTACTGGATCGTCGACATCTGCCAGGTGCGGCCGATCGCGTCCTTGGCCTGCACGCTCATCTTCGGCCCGTAGAACGCCGCGCCGCCCGGGTCGGCCACCAGTTCCAGGCCCGACTCGGTCGCGACGTCCTCGAGCACCTTCGTGGCGATCTCCCACTGCTCGTCGGAGCCGATGAACTTGTCGCTCTCCGGGTCGCGGGTCGACAGCTCCAGGTAGAAGTCGTCGAGCCCGAAGTCGCGCAGCAGCGACAGCACGAAGTTCAGCAGGTGCTTGATCTCACCCGGGGCCTGCTCCGCCGTCACGTACGAGTGGGAGTCGTCCTGGGCGAAGCCGCGCACCCGGGTCAGACCGTGGATCACGCCGGACTTCTCGTAGCGGTAGACCGACCCGAACTCGAACAGCCGCAGCGGCAGCTCCCGGTAGGACCGCCCGCGCGACCGGTAGATCAGGTTGTGCATCGGGCAGTTCATGGCCTTGAGGTAGTAGTCCGCGCCCTCGAGGTGCGACGGCGGGAACATCGTGTCCTTGTAGTACGGCAGGTGGCCGGAGGTGTGGAACAGCCCCTCCTTGCTGATGTGCGGCGTGCCGACGTACTGGAAGCCCTCCGCGATGTGCCGGGCGCGGACGTAGTCCTCCATCTCGCGCTTGATCACACCGCCCTTGGGGTGGAAGACGGGCAGGCCGCTGCCGATCTCGTCGGGGAACGAGAACAGGTCCAGCTCGGTGCCGAGCTTGCGGTGGTCGCGGCGCTCGGCCTCGGCCAGCCGGTGCAGATAGGCCTTGAGGTCGTCGCGGCTCGCCCACGCGGTGCCGTAGATGCGCTGGAGCTGCGGGTTCTTCTCACTACCCCGCCAGTACGCGGCGGCGGAACGCATCACCTTGAACGCCGGGATGAGCCGGGTGCTCGGCAGGTGCGGACCGCGGCACAGGTCGCCCCAGACCCGCTCGCCCTTGCGGTCGATGTTGTCGTAGTGGCTCAGCTCGCCACCGCCGACCTCCATGACCTCGGTGTCGTCGACGTCGCCCTTGATGTCGACGAGCTCCAGCTTGTACGGCTCGTGCGCCAGCTCGGCCTTGGCCTCGTCCAGCGACGCGTACTCCCGGCGGCGGAACGTCTGGCCGCTCTTGACGATCTCCTGCATCTTCTTCTCGATCTTGCCGAGATCGTCCGGCTGGAACGGCTTCTCCACGTCGAAGTCGTAGTAGAAGCCGTCGGTGATGAACGGGCCGATGCCGAGCTTCGCGTCGGCGTACAGGCTCTGCACCGCCTGCGCCAGCACGTGCGCGGTCGAGTGCCGCAGCACGTCGAGCCCGTCGGGCGAGTCCAGCGCCACCGGCGACACCTCGGTGTCCTGCGCGGGCACCCAGTCCAGGTCCCGCAGCCGCCCGCCCGGATCCTTGACCACGACAATCGCCTTCGGGCCGCTGCTCGGCAGGCCCGCGGCGGCCACCGCGTCGGCCGCCGTCGTCCCGGCGGCTACGACGAGAACGTCGGACACGGTGGATCTCCTTCAAGTCTTGTGGTGGGTCGGTGACGATGCTACTCAGTCACCCATCCGGGCAGCGGCTCCCGGGCCGACACCCAATCCTTCGGTACGCCCTCCGCGCCCACGTGCGCCGCGACGATTCCGCCGGTCATGGCGGCGGTGGTGTCCATGTCGCCGCCGGCGGCGACGCAGGTGGTGATCGCGGCGCGGTAGTCGGTCAGGTGGCGGGCCGCGGCCCACAGGGCGAACGGCACCGAGTCCAGAGCCAGGGCGCCGGAACCATTGCCCAGCTCGTACGCCGCCTCGGCCGCGCCGCTGATGGCGCGGGCGGCCGTGAGCGCGTCCCGCACGCGGCTGTGGGGCGTGTGGGCCGCGACCACGGCGAGCAGGTCCACGGGTTCGCCGTTGAGGCGGGCGGCGGCCGCTGCGGCGGCGGCGACCGTGACCGCGACGGCGCCCGCGATGCCCTCGGGGTGGGCGTGGGTGACCTCGGCCGCCCGAAAACCCTGCTCGGCGGCGCGGGCGAGCGAGTCGGCGTGCCACGCGCCGAGCGGGGCCGCGCGCATGGCGGCGCCGTTGCCGGCCGAGCCCTGGCCGTCGAAGGCGGCGGCCGCGGCGATCGGCCACGGGGTGCCCTCGCGGATCTGGCGGAGCATCACGACCGCGCCGGGGCCGTAGCCGCGGTAGGGGTCGAAGTGCCGGCCGAGCAGCTCGGCGAAGTGGTCACGATCGAGGGAGTGCTCGTCGCCGCGGGTCAGCGCGGCGACCAGGCAGCAGGCCTCTTCGGTGTCGTCGGTCCAGGGCCAGGGCGGGTCCGCGGGACCGCCGGGGACGAAGTGCTGGGCGCCGAACGCGTCGCCCGCCGAGAGGCCGATCAGGGAGTCGGCGGCCAATGCCGCCCGGGTGCCGGGAAAGAGTGTGAATGACATCGGTGCGCGCATTGTAGCGCCCCCGCTGGTCACGCAGGGTAATTCAATCATGGCCCTGAATGACGGATTCGGTCTATCCGTCCGCGTGCACTACCTTCTTCCGCATGGCCACGGTGTTGCTCGTCGAGGACGACCACGTCGTGCGTGGCGCGATGCTGCGGTCCCTGGCGGATCGCGGGCACGCCGTGCACGCCGTCGGCACCGCGCTCGACGCCCTGCGCCGGGTCGCCGCCGAGACGCCCGACCTGGTCGTGCTCGATCTCGGGCTGCCCGACCTGGACGGCTCCGACGCGCTGCGCATGCTGCGCGGCATCACCGACGTGCCGATCATCATCGCCACCGCCCGTGACGACGAGCAGACCGTGGTGCGGCTGCTCCGGGCCGGCGCCGACGACTACATGGTCAAGCCGTTCACCGGCGCCCACCTCGACGCGCGCATCACCACCGTGCTGCGCCGCGTCGGCCGGGCCAGCCGGGCCGCCCAGCCCGCCGTGCACGAGGTCGGCGAGCTGCGGGTGGACGTGGGCGAGCGCTCCGCCGCCCTGGGCGACCAGCAACTCAACCTGACCCGCAAGGAATTCGACCTGCTGGCATACCTCGCCGCCCGCCCGGGCCGCGTGGTCTCCCGCCGTGAGCTGTTGGAGGAGGTATGGCGACAGCCGTCAGTCGGCGAGGACCAGACGATCGACGTCCACCTGTACTGGCTCCGCCGGAAACTGGGCGAGTCCGCGGCGAAGCCGCGCTACCTGCGCACCGTGCGGGGGGTCGGATTCCGGTTGGTGGCACCGGACTGAGGGCGCGGCTGGCGTACACCACCGCCGCCACCACCGCCGTCGCCTCGCTCGCGTTCCTGATCCCGCTGGGCTGGGAGCGCGGCGCGGACCACCGTGACCAGGCCATGGCCGGCGCCGCCGCGCGCAGTGCCGTCGTGGCCGGCGCGGTCACCGCCGGCGCCTCGAAGAAGGGCCTCGACGCCGCGGTGAAGGCCGCCGGCGGCGATCTCGTGCTGCACTCCCCCGGCGGCGACGCCGAGGGCCGGGTCGGCGCCGCCGAGCTGGCCGAGGCCGCCCGCAGCAGCGACCCGGTCGAGGCCGACGTCGACGGCGGCGTGGTCCGGCTGGAGCCCGTCACCGTGGCCGGCAAGACGTCGGTGGTGGAGGTCTTCGTCAGCGACGCCGAGCGAGGCAGGGGCACCGCCCGCGACTGGTGGATCCTGCTCGGCATCATGGCCGGCCTGATCATCGGCGCGGTGATCGTGGTGGACCGGCTGGCCCGGGGCGCGGTGGTCTCCGTGCGCAACCTGGTCCAGGCCGCGATGGCGGTCGGGGGCGGCGACCTCGGCGTACGCATCCAGCCCTCGGGTCCCCGCGAGCTGTCCGAGGCGGGCTATGCCTTCAACCGGATGGCCGACCGGCTCGTCACGTCGCGCACCAGCGAGCGGGAGCTGGTCGCCGACCTGTCGCACCGGCTGCGGACGCCGCTGACCGTGCTGCGCCTGGACGCCGAGGCGCTCGACCCGGACGACACCCAGATCATCGACCTGTCCGCGGCAGAGGTGGACCGGCGGCGCGGCATCCGGCGCATCCGGCACGCCATCGTCACCCTCGAGGACGAGGTCGACCAGCTGATCAACACCACCCGGGCGGCGGTCGCGGCCCAGGTCGCGGACGCCCCCGAGGAGGGGCTGTGCGACGTGGCCGAGGTGGTGCGCGACCGGATGGTCTTCTGGTCTGCGCTGGCCGGCGACCAGAACCGGCAGTACCGCGTGACCGGCGCACAGCTGCGCATCCCGGTCCCGGTCGCCCGGGCCGAGCTCGCGGCGGCGCTCGACGCGATCCTGGGCAACGTCTTCCGCTACACCCCGCAGGGCACCGCGTTCGAGGTCGGGCTGTCCCGCCGCGACGGCTGGGTGGCGCTGCGGGTCGACGACGCCGGGCCGGGCATCCCCGACCCGGAGAAGGCGATGCAGCGCGGCCAGAGCGACCAGGGCTCGACCGGCCTGGGC